>NZ_LSSO01000155.1:0-134194 GCF_001645205.1 Brevibacillus sp. SKDU10
AGCCTTTTCTTTTTAAAAATTGCAAATAATCTAGCGTTTCGAATATCTCACGAAGCTCTTGATGACGATATCCGGCAGCCAACAGAGCGGCAACGATGGAACCTGCTGACGTGCCAGCAACGCTCTCCCACTGGTATCCATGCTGTTCCATCGCCGTAATCGCTCCAATCAAAGCTATCCCCTTCATGCCTCCCCCTTCAAAAACCGCATCTACTCGCATGTGCTCCCTCCATTCATACAAGGATGAATCCACAAATAGTTTATGCGGCAGGATAGTTATCCTACTCCTGAAAATTAGGGATAAAAAATACAAAAAAGCAAGCTTATCTGGCTTGCCTTTTGTGCTACATGGAATCTGGTTTTGTATCCGTGTCCTCTTTTTGTTCGTCTTCCTCTCGAATACGCATGAGTTCAGCAACACGTGAAGGATCCTCTTTTAAAAATTGAACCAAATACTCTATGCTAGCAATGGATTCCCAGCTCAAATGGTGTTCAATTCCCTCAACGTCCTTGTAAATTAAATCCTGATCGACACCGATTAGCGTCAAGAAATCTTCCAGTAATGCATGTCGCCGCACCAAACGTTTACCTACTTTTTTTCCTTTAGCCGTTAAGACTAGCCCGCGGTATTTTTCATAGACTAAGTAATTGTCTTTATCCAGTTTCTGCACCATTTTTGTAACAGAGGACGGATGCACCTCTAACGCTTCTGCAATATCGGACACACGAGCATATCCCTTGGTATCAATTAAACTATATATTCTTTCCAGATAATCTTCCATACTTGGAGTTGGCACTCTCATCCCTCGTTTCAGCCAGTATCGCCCAAAGACATATGACTCTATCATACCGCTTTCTTTGCTTTTGTTTCAAGGGAAAGTTGAAAGATTTTCCGGCATTTGCTAAAATAATTGTCCTATTTTAATTTTTTAGTCATCCAAACCAGTTCCTTCCCCAAATTCACAAAGCGTTCCTGGAGACGTTCGTCCTGTAACGTGTCATCCTCTTTAAACGCTTTATAGGAATGAGAAACGCTCGGAGAACCTGGTAATGGATAAGCATGCAAATTACGTAAGATAAGCTGTAGTGTATTAACCGTATTAGTTGCTCCCATACTTCCGCCTGCTACGCCGATAATTGCGACTGGTTTTCCGTGTAAAAATCGTCCTTCCAAAAAATCAAAAGAGTTTTTCAAAGCACCTGTAATGGTTCCGTGATATTCTGGGGAACCAACCACTAGTGCATCGGCTTCCGCTACTTTCTTCACAAATTGATGAACAATCTCTGGATACGTACTAGCATCGCTTCTGGCATCATATAGAGGCAGTGGCCACTCAGCTAAATGAATTAATTCAACTTCTGCTCCTTCCATCTTGGCTGAATCTAAAACAATTTGCATTACCTTTTTTGTGCTGGATTCAACATTCATCGAGCCCGCTATTCCTACAATTTTCATTAAGAAAACATCCTTCCCTCTTTAAAAGCATTCCATTTATTGCTTTTCGTTTATTTCTATGATAACGAATCTCATTATTTGAGTAAACAAATTTATTTAATAAGTATAAAAATCAAGCTGTTGTTCTGAATGAACAGGCTTCCCTCATAGACTGATATCAGGATATAACTCCTTGTCTTCTTCAACATTTTTCCAACAAGAAGGAAGATGGTCAATGATAAAAAAAACCTTTCGTGTCACGTCCTTACTTACATCCTCGATGCTTGGGGCGGGATTTCTCAGCGGTTATGAATGGTTGCGGTTTTTTACCTACTATGGCACCTGGGGTTCCATTGGTTTAATGTTGGCTATTATAGCGATGACTTGGATTCTGTATGAATCTCTTCACCTAGCCTATCGAAATCAACTATTCTCCCTGTCTCAGTTTTTAGCCCACCTTATCGGACCACAGCTCACTCATGTATTTGGTTTCTTTACAGCTCTCATCATCATTTTATACAGTGGGATCATGTTAGCTGATCAAGCAATTTTTTTGGAGCAGACAACCTCGCTGTCATCACTGCTTGGTTTACTTGTTTTCCTGGTGCTTGTCTTTTTGGGCGCTAGGCTCTCCAACTCTTCCTTGGCTAAAATAGCCGGAGGGTGCATATTGGGAGCTGTCGTCATTGTATTGTTTTTATATAGCAATCAAACTCATATTCCATTACCCAGTCTATCTTATCAGCTTAATCTAAAGTGGCTTTGGAATGGATTATTATTTACTGGCCTGCATCTATTTTTTAGCTTGGCTGTGCTTCTTCCTTTGGTGCGCGAAACAGATTCACTCCCTTCATTGCGACTTGGCATCGGATTGGGCAGCTTATTGTTTGGTGTTATTGGATTGTTCATTCATTTGCAAATTTTATCGCATTGGCATGATGTTCATACCCACCTCAAGCCCATTGTGGAAATTCTGATGGCTCAATTCCCGCATAGTGTGTATGCTTATCTGCCCATAAGTCTCGGACATGTCATTATACTGGCAAGCATTCTCCTACGCAGTCTAACTGACCCGTTGCTTCAAGAGACGCAGGTGAGTGAGCTACCACTTGTTCTTACCTTAGTAACCTTTGTAGGAGTAATCTCCTTCTTTGGCATCTTCTTCTCCTTTCTTTACCCCTTGCTTTACAGCACGATCACTTATGTTGGCCTCGCTTTATTAAGCATTCTCATCGTGCAGTTTAGCGGCAAGCGTAAGCCTCCGCAGGATATCAGCGATACCTGATAATATTGTTCCGACTACACAACAGCACTAAGGCAGCTACTGTTTTTGCATGACAAAAAGCGCTTCTCCTTGCAGAAATAACTTCTGGAAGAGAAGCGCTTTTTTCATTAAACCCTATATGCTTGCCCTAGTATTGTGAGTTCGATACCTCGCCCTTTACAATGGACACACCCGCACTTGCACCGATCCGGCACGCGCCAGCTTGAAGCATTTTTTCAACATCTGCATAGCTGCGAATACCGCCAGAGGCTTTTACACCTAACTCGCGACCTACTGTTTTTCGCATTAAAGCTATATCTTCCGCAGTGGCTCCGCCTGTTGAAAAGCCTGTTGATGTCTTTACAAAATCGGCTCCAGCTTTCACGGCTAATTCGCAAGCACGTACTTTTTCTTCTTCAGTGAGCAAGCACGTTTCAATAATAACCTTAACCAGTGCTTTGCCTTTTGCTGCTTCTACTACTGCACGGATATCTTGTTCAACTAGCTGGTCATTTTTATCTTTTAATGCACCAACGTTTATTACCATATCTACTTCAGTAGCACCGTTTTCAATAGCGTTCGTTGTTTCAAAGGCTTTCAGCTCAGGAGTGTTCGCGCCTAAAGGAAACCCGATAACCGTGCACACCTTGACCTCTGGAGCTTCCTTCAAAAGCTCCGCGCACAGGCTTACCCAAGTAGGGTTCACACAAACGGAAGCAAATCGATACTCTTTTGCTTCCTCACAAAGCTTTACAATCATGTCTTTAGTTGTATCCGGCTTTAGTGCTGTGTGATCAATATATTTTGCTACGCTTTCTTTGGACATGTACATCCCTCTTTCGCAACCGTTACCAGTTATCTATTCTTTAATCCCACAATAAACCAACGGCAATGCTTCCACTGGGTCTTTGGAGAATCCATATGATTGATAGATACGTTCAATCACCTGATCGACGTCCTGTGTATTACTGTGGATCGTTACAAGCGACTCCCCTTGCTTCACCTGATCCCCCACTTTTTTATGCAGAATCAGACCAACCGCTAGGTCGATTTCAGATTCTTTCGTAGCACGTCCTGCTCCTAAAATCATTGCCGCTGTACCAATATCATCGGCAATAATCTCGGCTACATAACCATTTTCCTTGGCTGGAACCTCTATTGTAAATTGAGCTGTTGGCAAACGCTCTGGTTGATCAACAACGCTTGCATCTCCGCCTTGTGCAGCCAGGAAGGTTTTAAAGGTTTCGAGTGCTTTGCCGTTTGCAATCACTTCTTCCAGCTTAGTCCGTGCTTCTTCTAGACTTGCAGCTTCACCTGCTAAATAAACCATTTGAGAGCCTAATACTAAGCAAAGTTCACGCAGATCTTCTGGCCCTTCACCTTTTAACGTATCAATTGCTTCCTTAACTTCTAAAGCATTTCCGATTGCAAAACCAAGAGGCTGACTCATGTCAGAAATAACCGCCATAGTTTTACGCCCTACTTGGTTACCGATTTTAACCATGGTACTAGCTAGTTCTTTCGCATCATCTAGCGTTTTCATAAAGGCTCCAGCGCCTGTTTTTACATCCAAAACAATGGCATCAGCACCAGAAGCAATCTTTTTACTCATAATCGAGCTTGCAATTAATGGAATTGAGCTTACTGATCCTGTGACATCACGCAAGCCATATAGCTTTTTATCAGCGGGGGTAAGATTACCGCTTTGTCCAACTACGGCCACTTTATTTGTGTTCACTAAACGGTTAAATTCATCATTATCAATCTCGACATGGAAGCCTGTTACTGCTTCCAGCTTGTCTATTGTACCGCCTGTGTGTCCTAGACCACGACCAGACATTTTTGCTACAGGAACACCTACTGCCGCAACTAGCGGAGCAAGGACTAGCGTTGTAGTGTCGCCAACACCACCTGTGCTGTGTTTGTCTACCTTTACACCTTCTATAGCGGACAAATCAATCTGATCACCTGATTCAACCATGGCCATTGTCAGATAGGCTGTTTCTTCTGGGGTCATTCCCTGAAAGTAAATCGCCATAGCTAAAGCAGACATTTGATAATCCGGAATAGATCCATCCGTAAAACCCTCAACGATAAAGATAATCTCTTCTTTGGTCAGTTCTTTCCCATCGCGTTTCTTTTCAATTAAATCGACCATTCTCATATTGATCACCTGCTGTTTCATTATGTATGTTGACAGCTACTACCGTGAGATTACCTACTTCAGTATCTCCATCTTCACCTTACCAGCCTCATGAAAAAATGTCAAATCTCGTTTGAACATTTGTCCAATTCGTATCATATACAAATGGAGCCCAATTCAGAAGGTAGCAACGGTTTGCTGTCTTTAAAAAGGGTAAGCACCTATTTTAAGACATTTTGTGAAGATTACAAGCAGGAATTTCCGAAAATCAAAAAGAGGCCTGCTCCAAATAGGAGAGCTTGCCTCTTTTTCTTGCAATCTGAAGGTCATTTGAGTTGTTTTATTCCGTTTTTATTTTTTAATAATTCCTTGGCAGTATATTGATCAGTAACCAAAACATTATTATAGCCACCACGGATTGCTCCTCTAATTGCCTCTAGCTTGGTTGAGCCTCCAGCGACTAAAATTGACCGTTCCTTACTCTTGAGCTCATCTATTGGGATACCAACTGTCCGGTTCGTTAGCTCTTCGTTTACAATGTTACCCTCCTGATCGTAAAACCGGGAGCAAATATCGCCAACTGCCCGCTCGGCTAACAAGGCTAAATCATGTTCACTAAAATAGCCTAATCGAAACAATAACGCATCAGACATAACTCCACCTACAGTAAAGATAGCAATGTTAGCCTTTCGTGCTAGTTCTAGCTGTCGTTGTATGTAACGATCTGTCTCTACCGTTTCTTTTACCAACGCTGAGTCGACGATTGCGGGGAGAGGCAAATAATGCGGCGTAGTCTGGTAGGCTTGTCCAAACAAATGCAATACCTCAGAGGCATAGGTATTTGTTTGCGAATGGCTCACACCACCCTTTAATTGTACCACCTGTGCCCCCTGAATGGCTTTTGGCTGCAACTCCATGGCTACTCGGTACATTGTCGTGCCCCATGTAACTGCGATTATATCATGATCTGTGACAACCTCATGAAGATACTGTGCTGTTCGTTTCCCAATCATTTCTTTAATGAGTGTCTCGTCATTAGTCGCTACTGGTACAACCATAACAGCTTTTAACTTATATTTTTGCGCTAGTTCCAGCTCAATGCGCTGAAGACTTTCCTCTGGGTCCATAATTTCAATGCGCACAATGCCTTCTGCCTTGGCTTGCTGTAGCAGTCTCGATACAGTTGGTCTTGATACACCTAGTTGCTTAGCAATCTCTTGTTGACTTAAATCCAATTGATAATACATTTTAGCTGCTTCGACCATCTTACTAATTTTATTTTCTTCCATATGTCACCCGTACCTTTACGTCATCTATCAAGACTATACAAGCAAACCCATGTTCTAGCAACCTTAATAGCCACCTTGATGTTTGAAACAAGATTGGCTTGCGCAAATTAGTAATTAAACATGTAAAACGGAGGTATCATATGCCTTACTTTATTGCAAATGGCGCAACCATTCACTATGAGATAAAAGGGGAAGGACTTCCGATTTTGTGTATCCATCCCCCTCTGCTTACAGGCAGCATTTTTTATTATCAGCAAAAAGAGCTGCAAGACCGCTATAAGGTGATTACAGTGGATTTGAGAGGACACGGCAGGAGCAGTATTTCAGCCCATCCCTTTACGTATGAAGGAATCGCTTCTGACTTGCATCTATTATTAGAGCATCTCTGTATTGAACAAGCCGTCCTGTTAGGCTATTCTACCGGAGGCTCTATCGCATTAGAAATGATGTTAAAAAAACCTCAGCACATCAGAGGTGCTATATTATTAAGTGGAATGGCCCACTGTAGAAGTCCCTATCTGCATCGATTAATTACGATTGCTGAAAAGTTAGCTCGACGAGAGGCTCTACACACATTAGCAATGGTGATTGGCTATAGCAATGCCAATAATCCCTTTATGTTTATAAGAAATTATCGCAATGCCATAAAAGGAAACCCAATAGGGATTGCTGACTATTATCACTATGCTACTTGCTACGATGTGTTGGATCGCCTCCATGAGATCAAGTTCCCCATTCTTTTATTAACGGGTGAAAAGGATCGGCATTTTACCAGCTTTTCCAAAGAAATGGCTTCTCAATTACCGATGGCAAAAATTCGTTCCATTCCCCGTTATAAGCATCAGCTCCCTACCAAAGCTTATCACGAGGTTAATTTATTGGTTCATCAGTTTATTAACAGCTTTTGCCTTCAGTCACAATAGCAGTTACCAGCATCAATGATGAAGGGATGCTTCAACATCGTAAAGGATCGATGCAAACAAAGGAATGCACGTCATGGATTCAACACGTTAGCATATAGGATTATTCAAAAAACCGACCGTAGGCTGTACATCCTCCACGGTCGGTTGTCATTTTTCGCTTTATTTTACATCGTTCATGTCCTGCATGATGCTAAAGCCTTTGTAATAGCCTTCTGTAGGAGTTGGGCATTTTGCTTTGCAAAAACCTGTAGCATTTCCTCGTGCTGTCCGATTCCCTGATGTTGCGTATAGGAGCTGGTTGTAGCTTCGTTCCAAACATCCACCCCTGCCGGCAGAGTAGTTATACTCTCTGATTTTAACAAATAGATCGGAGCCGCTATTCTCCCCTTATTGATCAATTGCTCGTAATACTGCTGGTAAGCTTTTGTTTTGTTTACAAGCCCATCGCGTACCTTGTGTATATCGAGGTACTCTGTCACCATCTCATGATTCGCTTCAAGAATAGATTGGACAGTTTCCTCTCGTTCCTCGGAGGACTGGTTCAGTCCGGTCAGCTTACAGTATGAATCAATGAGGATCAGTAGCGAAACGCTTCTGCCTTTCTCCTCTAATGCTTTACCTACCTCAAACGCCAGGTTCCCACCTGCGGAAAATCCCCCCAAAACAAGGGGTTCTGTCGGTGCCATTTGCTCAATCATTTCTATATAACGACTGATTCTATTTTCACTTTCAATAAAATCAAAGGCATGAAGTCGAAATTTATGAAACTGGGAGGCGAGCTGGTTGTACATGATTCCGTAGCCTAGCACGGGAGGAAACAGAAAGATGGATTGATCCTTGGCAGCATGAAAGGTGATCACTTCAGGATATGGGTGCAACTGCTGTTGGTCTGAAGGATTTACTTGATGATCCAAATATCTAGCGATCGCTTCAATAGTAGGCGATTCAAACAAAAGGGCTAGAGGAACCTCCATTCCCCATTCCCGAGAAATATGTCCGATCAGCTTCAAAGCATTTAATGAATTCCCGCCGTTTGTAAAGAAATGATCGACTACCCCCACTTGCGCTATGCCGAGTACATCTTGCCAAATTTTCGCTACCTTTTCCTCCGTATGATTGCGTGGAGCGATGTAGCCAGCCTCCCTAATTACCTCTTGGGGTGGAGGCAAGGAACTACGGTCTACCTTCCCATTAGATGTGATTGGAATCTCCCTGACAAAAACGAGGTAGGAAGGAAGCATATAAGCTGGGAGTTTTTTGGTTAAAAATGTTCGAAGCTGTTGATCATCAAGCTCGCCATTTCTCACCACGTACGCACATAGCGCCTGATCTCCCTGCTTGTCGTTGATCGTCAGAACAAGACTTTCCCGCACATACGGATGAGAAAGAATTGCTGTCTCAATCTCACCAAGCTCCAAGCGATACCCGCGTATTTTCACCTGCTGATCCGAGCGCCCCAGATACTCCAGCTCCCCATTTGGCAGATATCGAGCTAGATCTCCTGTCCGGTATAATATTTCTTCTGTCTTGTAGGGATTAAAGATGAATCTATCCCTTGTCAGGTCTGCTCGATTCAGATATCCTCTCCCAACCCCATGTCCTCCAATATATAATTCTCCTGTTACTCCCATAGGGACGAGCCGTTTCTTAGAATCGAACAGATAACAACTCAATGTAGGCAACGGGACCCCGATATTGCTTCGATTTGTTGTCAGCTCCTCATCTGTCAGCTCCTTATAAGTAACGTGCACAGTGGTTTCTGTTATCCCATACATATTGATGAGACGGGTAGATGGATAATGCGACTGCCAAGGGCGCAGCAGCATGGGTTGCAATGCCTCTCCTCCCAAAATCATATACCTGATTTGCGGTGATAGACCCTCTAGCTTGGTTAGTCTGATCATTTCGTCTTGCAAAGCGTATAGGGCTTTTGGCGTCTGATTTAAAATGGTTACCTTCCGATCAATCAATAGTTTGGCAAACTGTGCAGGGTTTTGTGCAAGCTCTGTTGGTACCACAACTAATTCACCGCCATAGAGCAACGCCCCAAACATTTCCCATACCGAAAAGTCAAAGCAATAGGAATGAAACATGGTCCAAACATCTCGTTCATTAAAATCAAAGCAAGACGGGGTATGTCGTAATAGCTGGACAACCTGACGATGCTCAATCATGACACCTTTGGGCTTTCCAGTGGTTCCAGACGTATAAATGACATAGGCAAGCTGATGCGGGGTAGTGGTGCACAAAACATTTCCATTATTCCCATGGTATATTTCGGGAGCATCTACATGTAGCGCCGCACAACCAAATAGCTGATCCTTTATACGTTCTCCGGTTGTAAGTAAAAGAGCAGCTCCACTATCTGCTACCATATAGGAAATCCGTGACTCGGGATAATGCGGATCGATTGGCACATAAGCTCCTCCCGCTTTCAAAACAGCAAGGATAGCGATGATCATGAGCGGCGATCTATCCAAAAGCAGAGCGACGCGATCCTCAGGAGCAACACCTATATGCTGTAGCCTTCGAGCAAGCTGATTGGCTTTTTGGTTCAGCTCCTTGTAAGAGATGCTTTTCCCCTGATGCCAAAGGGCAATTCGCTCGGGATGAAGAGTTACCTGATTTTCAAACAACTGGTGGATGGTTTTATCTCGTGGGAAATCACATGTCGTATCCCTATGAAGCAAGGTGATTTGCTCTGCTTGGGTCAGTAGACAGAATTCGCTCAGCTTGTCGTCCGGCTGACTTAGCATCTTGCTGATTACTATCTCTAAGTGACATGCCATCTGCTTAATCAGTGACAAGCTGTAACATTCGACTTGATATTCTAATTCAAGGGTGATTTGATCTGGCTGTCGGAGAAAATGAAATTGAATACCAGCCGCTACTTGCTTTGTATAATTCCTTTCTTGAATGGAATCAAGGCATACAACAGTGGGGCAAATGGGGGTACTATCCGGTGCCTTGTTGAATGAAAATAGCTCGGTTATCGCCTGAAACGGGATATTTTGATGATCATTAGCTTCAAGCAGACTCCCTTTGACCTGCTGTAACCATTGTTTGCAAGTAAGGTCATCAGCTCTTGTCGCCGTCACCAAAACAAGACAGTTAATGAAATCATTTTTTGGATCATTCTGCCGAAAAACAGGCATTCCCACAACAACGGTTGGCTGGGCCGTATATACAGCAAGCAGGGCTTTAACAGCGGCTAGCAGCACAGTAAAAAGGGAATAATCAGAGCCTCCGCTAAGCTTGAATAATCGGTTACTCATTTCATGCGTAAATATTTTTTGAAAATATTCTGTTCTGTTGCTCCCCCTGCCTAAGGATAGACCATCAGTTGGAAATGCCGATAAAGCTACATCTTCTTTACTCTTCTCTCGCCAAAAATCCCATTCCCTTTTCCAATGGACAAATCTTGCATCATGGGTTATACCAGCCCTCATCTCAGACTCCCTCCCTTTAAAAATGAAACTCAATTGTATCGGTCAGCATGTTTCTAAGCTGAGACGGCTGTTTTTTTATGACTACATCCTGAAGTGGCTGATCCGGATTTGCCAACATGTCTTGCAACAAGGCGAGATAATCCTGAGAGAGCATTGTAATGGTGTTTGGCTGAAATAAATGAACTGCGTATTCCCATTGAATGAGAAGCTGATTTTGTCTTTCTTCTGCCTTTACTGCTAAATCAAATTGCGCTACTTGTGGCTTTGCTTCGAAGGGCACTATCCTCAGTTCTCGAAGCTGTGCTACTTGCCGATCATTTGAATTTTGCATTCCAAATAATGTGTCGAATAACGGATTTCGTCCGAGGTCACGCGCTAAGCCTAGCTTTTCAATCAGCATTTCCAAGGGATAATCCTGGTGATCATAAGCATCAAGGAATTGATTTCTTACTTGTGTTAAAAACGTGTGGAAATCATCATGCGGATGAACTACACAGCGAATAGCCAACGTATTTACAAACATACCGACCATTGATGCAACGTCAGGATGCGCTCTGCCTGCAATCGGGACCCCTACAATGAAATCATGCTGTCCCGTGTACTTATAAAGAAGCAGATGATAAACAGCAAATAGGAGCATGTGCAGAGTTACCCCATTTTCAGCCGCCCTCTTACGGATCGATGCGGTCAGCTCCTCGTCAATCCATACGCTAACCTGTTGCCCCTGAAATTGCTGAATAGCAGGTCGAGGAAAATCCACAGGAAGCGCTAGAGCTGGCAATGGCTCTTTTAAAAGGGATAACCAAAATCGCTCCTGTCGCAAAAATACAGCCGAATCCCTATATCGCATACTCCAATCGGCATATTCTTTATATTGAATAGAAAGCGGTGCAAGCTCCTCTCCCTGATAGAGGGCAAACAGCTCTTGTAGAAGAATCGCCACAGAAATACCATCTGCAATTATGTGATGCAGTTCTATGATGAACAAATACTGCTCTGGCTTCGTCTGAAACAACCCTGCTCGCATTAAAGGAGACTGGTGTAAATCAAGCGGTTCTTCAAAATATTGAAAAGCAAGGTCCAACTTATGCTCGTCAATCTGTTCGTACAGGAAAGGAAAAGAGACGTTCTCCTCTAGCAACTGCACAATCTCACCTTGCACTACAGCAAAGCTAGTACGCAGAGGCTCATGTCTATCTATGAGCCGTTGGAAGGCTTGCTGGAGTGCCTCCACGTTCAGTTTACCTTCCAGCCAATACATCATCGGAATATGATAGCTTTTTCCTACGCTTTTATATTGACTTACGATATACATTCTCTTTTGTGGGGAAGAGGTTTCATAATAGTCCCTTTGGTTTAATGAAAGCAACGGCTCATAAGCATGCTGTTGCTTTTGACTTTGAACATATAACGTGGTTGCCGCTACGCTTGGATTCTCAAAAACCTGACGTATTGGGATGCTAACCCCGTATTCCTTCTGGATTTGCGAGCACAGTAGCATCACCTTAAGAGAATGACCCCCGCGCTCAAAAAAATGATCATGAATGCCGATGGAAGATACTCCGAGTACGTTTGCCCAAAGGGACGCCATACGAGCCTCGTCTATATTCCGAGGAACCCCTGCTTCTTTTACCGAATAATTGGACTTGGTAGTTGGTTTTGGTAGTAATGGATCGTTGATTTTGCCGTTTTGATTAAGTGGCAACCGCTCCATAATGACATAGAACTGCGGAAGCATATAATCCGGCAACACTGCCTCTAAGAAAGAGCGTATTTCCCCCTCTTGCAAATCCATTCCGTGTTGTTTGACAACATAGGCCGTTACTATCACATGGCCTTGGTCGTTTGTAATAGCACGCACTACTGCTTCCTTTACTTTCTCAAGTGTCAAAATACATGACTCAATTTCCCCCAGCTCAATACGATGCCCACGGATTTTGACCTGATGGTCGCTTCGTTCCAAAAATTCAAGGTTCCCATCAGGGAGTAATCTGACAATATCACCTGTCCGATATAATCTGGCTCCAGAGATAAAAGGATGCGAGATAAATTTTTCGGCTGTCAGCTCTGCACGATTCAAATATCCGTATGCAAGCCCCAGTCCGCCCAAGCATAATTCTCCCGGAGCGCCGAGCGGTTGCAAACGGTTACCGGGCCCTAATACATAAGAGGTCGTATACGATAGCGGTTTACCAATAGGCAGATTTATCATTTCATCAGATAATCGATTTATTTCATAAGAGGTGGCAAAAACCGTTCCCTCCGTTGGCCCGTATACATGAAACAGGCGGGTGTACGGTAGCTTTACTATTGCTTTACGAGCATGTTTAAGCGATGCGCGTTCACCGCCAAACAGAAGTAATCGCACCCCTTGTAAAACGTTTTTTTCCTCATCCATAAGCAAATTGAAAAGAGCGGTCGTCACAAACATGACAGATACTTTTTCTTCTACAATGATTTGTCCCAGACGATCCAATTGTAAAATGGTTTCTTTCCCTGGGAGAATCAGCTTCGCGCCATGTAGCATCGCCCCAAACAAATCAAATATAAAACCATCAAACGTATAAGGAGACAAAGAAAGGAGTGTGTCCTGCGAAGTAATGCCAAAATCGTTGAGTTCTTCAAAAAATGCTGCCATATTTCTCTGACTGATACCGACCCCTTTAGGCAATCCAGTTGTTCCTGAGGTATACACGATATAGGCAATGTGGTCAGGATCAGCCTCGACACCCGTATAACTGCAACTGATCAGTTGGAATAATCCATCCTCAACAACGACCACTGCTTCCTGATGGAGAAGCTCAAGACCTTTTGAATATTGCTTTTTGTCTGTTAGCAACAGAGACGCTTGTGCATCTTCAACCATATATCTCATGCGAGACAAGGGATAATCGGGATCGATAGGGAGATAAGTCGCTCCTTGTTTGACTATCGCCCAAATGCTAACGGCCAGTTCCCAGCCTCGTTGAAATAGTAGCCCCACAACACTGCCGGGTCCTATCCCTTTTTTGTCTAACATAAGTGCTAGCTGATTAGCTCTGTTGTTTAATTCTTGATAGGTAAAGCTTTGCTCTTCTGTGATCAAAGCGATCTTATCTGGATGCTTTTGAACCTGCTTACCAAACTGTTCAACAGGAAGCTTCCCTCTAAGCCAAGTTGTGTTATTGCTCATCTCCTGCTCTCTCGCAATCTCTTTTTGCTGCTCCATTTCTGTTACAAGGTGCATCTCCTCTACCGATCGTTGAGGCTGACGCGCCGCTTGTTTTACTACCATCAGCCATTGATCCTTGATTCGTTGAATAAAATCTGTAGGATATACCTGCTGATTGTACGAGATTTGAAACGTCAGTTGTTTCCCTGGCATGACTAGGATGTTCAAGTCATAGTTCGTTCGTTCACATACACTTATCCTTCCAATTTGGAACCCTAATCGTTGCCCATTTTCATCCTCTACGCTCTCAAAAGGATAATTTTCAAAAACAATAAGGTGATCAATTAACTCTACCTTGTCCGCCTGACTTCCTTTGATTTCATAGAGGGGAATATATTGGTGTTTCTCAGCTTGGAGCACCTGCTCTTGTAATGCTGTGACCAATTCTAAAAACGAGTTCTCCTGATCAAATCGAACGCGGGTCGGAACAACGTTAATGAAAGGTCCGATCATCGCTTCCACACCTTCCAGCTCGACAGGGCGCCCTGAAACAATGGTGCCAAAGATGACATCATTTTTGAGATGATAGCGGCTGAGCAAAATAGCCCAAGCCGCTTGAATAGCCGTGTTTATGGTAAAGGAATGCTGACTGGCTAGCTTATGTAAGGCAAGTGTATCCTCCCAGCCCAACATGAACGTTACCTCACCTGATGTATATTCTCCGGTAGAATTTTCTGCTCTCCTGCCTCTCCTTCTCTGTTCTTTAAAGGTGATCTGTCCCTCAAAATCGTCCAGATAGGATTTCCAATAGGCTAAGGAGGGCTTTTTGTCTTGGGTCTGTAGCCATTTAATATATTCCTTATATGGCTTAACAGCAGGTAGAGAAATCGGTTGTACCAAGCGACTCGATTCATAATAGTGGAAAAGCTCGGAAATCACCCTGCCTAAGCACCAGCCATCTAGCAAAATATGATGATAGCTCCAAACCCAGATATATTCTTCCTTGCCTGTTATAAATACCGCCATTCGCATTAACACGTCTTTTGACAAGTCAAATCCTTTTTCCATGTCTTGCTGTTTGTAGGCTTCGATTATGCGTTCCTGCTCTTCTCTCGCCAGATGGGAGATATCCTTCTTACAGATTGAAAAATCACGCTCTCTTAAGACTACCTGCACGGGACGTTTTACTTTTTCATGAATAAACACCGTGCGAAAGATATCATGACGATTACATAGCCTTTTAACGCTTTGTTCTAGCAAATCAACCTGAAAAGAGCCTTTGATGGGGATGCTCATCTGCTCCACATAGTAGCTTTGCTCTGGATGAAGCAATGTATGAAACAGCATCCCCTCCTGCATAGGTGACAAATAATAAATATCCTGTACCTGATCCTGCTGAAATGTACCCAAATTATATTCCACCTCGCCTTCCGATTAATCCAGTCCGCTCTTCTATCACTTGATCACAGCTTATCTTCTAAGAGTGAAAAAATGTTATCCACTTCCTCCATCTCCAGATCGCTCGCACTAAAATCACTTGGAGTTCGAATTGTTTCTTTCTGAGAAACGCAATGCTCAATGATAGAACGCAAATCACTATGGAACCGATTCATCCAATGCATGATCGTGTCTTCTGTGAACTCGTAGGGATGATAGGAGCATGTCATGATAAGCTGACCCTTGCGAATTAGTCCACTGATCATAAGAGCATAGGGAGAGGTCGAATCAGGTGATATCTGATAACCCATAGAATAAGAAGACGTCTGAATTGACAAGGGGCTGTTTTCATTATCAAATTGCCCTAAATAGTTAAAAGCTATCTCGGGTTCTAACGAAAATTCAAGCCCTTTACGAAGCTCTTTTTTCGTCAAGTAGCGGAGCATTCCATAACCAATGCCCTTATTAGGAATTTGACGTAGCTGCTCTTTTACAGACCTGATCGATGCTGAGGTATCCTCTTCATCCATTTGGAAGACAACAGGGTATTGAGTGGTAAACCAGCCCACAGTGCGGGAGATGCTCAGATTCGGCAAAATCTCCTCTCGTCCGTGACCTTCCAGCAACACTCCCACTTGGGAGCTCTTCGTCCAAAAACGAAGGCTTAGCGTCAACGCAGTTAGTAAAATATCGTTGATTTCTGTCAGATAAGCTTGATGTACCTTCGTTGTGAGCTTAATCGTGTCTTCTGTTGACAGCTCAAATGAGTAGCTAACTAAATCTTTTTGCCTTCTTTTTTGTATCACGCGATCCCTTGGCAATGGCGTAATCTCCAAGCTCTCTACGTGCGACCAATAAGGGAGCTGCTGAAGAAAGTCTTCTGTATGGGCATATTCCTTTAGTTTTAGTGACCATTCCATAAAAGAATTTGTCTTTTCCGGTAGTAAAGGCACCTGTCCCTGTTCAAGCTGAGCATATGTGTGGGCAAAATCGTCTAGTAAAATCCTCCATGATACCCCATCTATTACTAAGTGATGAATAATGATCAGCAAATGGTCCCCATCCGGTGCATGATAAAGTGCCAGCTTTACTAGGGGGCCGGACTGTAGCTGTATACATTCCTGCATCTTATTGGCATGCTCTTCAATGGCTTGGGCCGGATGCTGATGATGCCGAACATCAATCTCGACTATTTGAAACGCCTCGTGGTTTGTTCCCGCATTGTAGGGACGAATCAATTCAGTCGAGATTTCATACACCATGCGAAGAGCATCGTGATGGCGTACCAGGTGCTGAAAGCTTTGGGAAATGATTTTTTCATGAAAACCATGAGACGAGTGAATCATCATAGATTGGTTCCAATGATGCTGATTGGTGAATTGTTGTTCAAAAAACCACCGTTGAATCGGTGTCAGCACTGCTTCCCCTTCCACTGACCCTTGATCTGCTTGTGTCCCCTTTATCCATTGCAGATGTGAAGCTACTTGTTCAATAGTGGGAGAACGAAACAGCTCCTTCATCTCAAGCTTCCAGCCTTGTTTATATAAACGACTAGACATCTGGATGGCTTTGATGGAATCTCCCCCCAGCCAAAAGAAATGATCGGTGATGCCGATTTGCTCCATGCCTAAGACCTCCTGCCAAACCTCTACAAGAAGGCGCTCCTTCTCATCGCGTGGCGCCTGATATCGTTCTGTTTGTGTCGGCACGTTGATAGCTGGCAAGGAGGAACGGTCTATCTTTCCATTGTGATTGAGCGGAATCTGGCTGATTTCCTGCCAGTACGTTGGAATCATAAATTCCGGTAATACACGAAGGAGATCAGCTCGTAGCTTCATAGGCTCCATTCTATCTACCGGGACAATATAGGCACACAGGACCAAAGCACCCTTTGCATCATTTCTATCTAAAACGGCTGCTGACTTGACCATTGGATGCTCAAGGAGTTGGCTCTCAATCTCGGCTAGCTCGATTCGATGTCCGCGAATCTTTACTTGCTGATCTATTCGTCCTACATAATCGATCAGCCCATTTTCTATCCATTTTGCTTGATCACCCGTTCGATACATTCGTTCGTTAGGATAGAATGGATCGGTACCAAAACGTTCGGCTGTTTCCGCTGGTCGATTTATATAGCCACGTGCTATCCCCTTGCCAGCAATGCACAGCTCTCCCGTCACTCCAATCGGAGCTAATTGATTCATTTCGTCTAGTATATAAACCCTTGTGTTATATACAGGTCTCCCGATTGTGATTGGATCTGTATTTGTGTTTATCACAGTAGAAGTTGCTACGACTGTAGCCTCCGTCGGACCATAATTGTTTACTACTGTATAAGGAGTGGACAAAGCACGCCTTAGCTTTTCTCCTCCTGTTAATAAAATTCGAAGGGACAGAGAATGAGCCGGCAGTTCGATGAATTGTTCACATAGCTGAGTCGGCAAAAAGCTGATCGTGATCTTTTCCTGCTCAAAAAATCTATGAAGCAGCATGAGATCATGTCGTATTTCTTCTTTTACCATGCAAACCGTTGCCCCAGCTAGCCAATAGGGGAACATTTCCCATACAGAAGCATCAAAGCTGAAACCAGAGAATTTAGCAGATCGATCCTTCTGCGTTACTTTGAACGTATGATTATGCCAGTAGCAGAGATTGACTAGCGAATGCTGTTCAATCATTACTCCTTTCGACAGTCCAGTCGTCCCAGACGTATAAATAACATAGGCCAAGTCATTTACAGAAGCTTTTCCTTTTGGATTTGCTGCATCAAATGGTTCTTCTGGACAATCTCTTACATAGTCTTCAATCCAAATTACTTCGCCGTGATAGCGTTCCGGCACTTGTAATCCTGCTTGAATTAACAGGCAGGAAGCTTCACTGTCTTCTAGCATGTAAGAAATACGTTCAGAGGGATATTTGGGGTCAAGTGGGAGAAATGCCGCACCCGTTTTTACAATTGCTAGAACACCCTGTGCCATTTGAAGCGATGGTTTAACCATAATTCCTACCTGCTGGTTCGGTTTTATCCCCTTTTGAATCAGCACGCTCGCTAACCGGTTTGCATGAGCATTTAACTGGCGATATGTCCATTCAGATTCTTCATACCTCACTGCGATTCCGTCAGGCGTCAGCAAAACCTGCTCCTCAAATAGTTCCTTGACGGTTTTGTTTGCAGGTAGATCGGCAGTGGTTTGATTCCACTCCTCAAGAAGCCTCTTTCGCTCCTCTTCTCCGACTAGACCAATCTCTCCGATCGAAACATCTGGATGATGGATAACCTGTTGAATAATCGTCAGCAAATACCTGCTCCATCGCTTTATGGTGTCACGTTTAAATAAGACGGTACTATATTCAAATTGCAGCATGAGACACTCTGGTTGCTCAACTACAGCGAGAGTCAGATCAAATTTTGTTGTTTGGTGCTCTATTGTATAAGGAGTGATTGTAAGATCGTCTACATTCAAAGTAGGTAACTCCATATTAGCTAGCGTCATCATTACATTCACAAGCAGGCTGTTGCTCATATCTCGTTCCAAATGCAATTTGCTAATCAATTCCTCAAAGGGATAGTCTTGGTTTTCAAAAGCTGTCAGGCTTGTTTCCTTGATTTCCTGTAGAAATTGAGCAAACGTTTTTTCAGACGTTGGCCGTGATCGTAGTACGACCGTGTTGACAAACATACCTAGCATATCCTTCGTATCGCCATGCGTCCTACCTGCTACGGCTGTGCCAACCAACAGATCTTCCTGTCGGGTGAGCTTGTGAAGAAGAACGTGGAAGCAGGCTAGTAGGAACATAAACAGCGTTGTTTTTGTATCCCCGGTAACTTGACGAATCCCCCTCGTGATTTCCTTGGTCGTCTGAAAGAGCAAAAGATCACCCGCAAAGCTTTGCACGAAAGGACGTTTATCATCTGCGGGCAACTCTAAAATATGCGGAGCCTCCCCAAGCTGTTGCAGCCAGTATCGTTCCTGCCGTCTCATCCATTCTTGGTGCAGAGAATCTGCCTGCCATACAGCATAATCCTTGTACTGTAACCGAGGCAGCTCTACATCCACTCCTGCATAAAATTGGGCAAGCTCCTTCACGATCAGAGCGGTAGACACTCCATCGGTAATAATATGGTGCATATCTAGTAAGAGCAGGTGATGATCCTTCTGCAAACGAATTGCCTTTGCCCGAAATAAGGGGGCTTCCTGCAAATGAAAGGGACGAATAAATTGTCTTATGTGCTCTTCCACACTCTCTGTGCTTCCTTCTGTAAGCGGCAATTGAAAATGAACCTGTTTATAAATGACCTGAGCCGGAGTTCCCTGCTGTTCAAGAAAAGCGGTTCGCAAAATCATATGCCTATCTATCAACATCTGAAACGCTTGCTCAAGGCGTCGATGATCAAAGTCCCCATGAAGCATAAGAGCCTGTGGAAGGTGGTAGCTCATGTTGTGTAAATCCAGTTGCTGCAAGATATACATTCGTTTTTGCGCTGATGACAGCGGATAATACTCCCGGTCATCTGCAACCTCGATAGGGAGATAGGTATCTATCTCGCTTTTCTCCTGTTGCTCAATGTACCTTGCCAAATCTTGTAGAATAGGACGCTCAAATAGCACACGAAGCGGCAATGTTCGCTTGGTTTCTTTTTGCAAGGAACTAACAAATGTCATCGCTCGTAAGGAGTGACCACCTAATCTAAAAAATTGATCCCTTCTCCCTACTCTAGCTACACCTAGAACCTCCTGCCACATCCCTGCCAATAGCTTCTCCCACTTTGTTTGCGGCGCGACATATTCTCCCGGGTCTGCTTTACTCTGTGGAGTGGGCAATGCTCTACGGTTCACTTTGCCATTACTAGTCAGCGGAATGAATGGGATTTGTACAAAAAAGCTCGGAATCATATAACTAGGTAACTCTGTTTGGAGGAATTCACGTATATTGTCAACAGAAACGCTCTGATCTGCTGTGAAATAAGCATATATGTCCTCCACGACTCCATGGTCTGGATAGGCAACAGCTACTGTTGACTTTATTTTCGGATATTTGTAGATTATTGCTTCAATTTCACCTAGCTCAATCCGATAGCCACGACATTTTACTTGGCGATCCATTCGGCCTAAGAATTCAATTTCGCCATCAGGCAACACTCTTGCTAGGTCACCTGTCCGATATCGAACCTGTTTGGGTTCATTTGGATTTGCGATGAACCTTTCGGCTGTCAGCTCCGGGCTAGCCCAATATCCACGACCTACGCTAGGCCCTGAAATGCACAATTCTCCTGGAATGCCGACTGGTTGCACACGACCTCGCTCATCCACAACAAGAAGCTGATTTTCCCCTAATGCCCTACCAATCGGTACATAAACTCTTTTCTCAATAGTAGCAGTCTCTTTTTGAACATGATGGTAGCAGACATCTACGCAACACTCTGTAGGCCCGTATACGTTGGTAAGAAGGGGAACCTGCTCTTGTTGATTAAAGCGACCAAACCATTCCCTGACGACCGAGTAGGATAGGGCTTCTCCACCAATAATCAAATGGCGAAGCGAGAGCGTATTTACATTGTCTACCTGAGCAATCATTTGTAAATGGGCCGGTGTTCCATCGGTTATTTCAATGGCATTCTCTTGATAAAACCTCACCAGCTCGAACGGATCAGCACTCCCCTCCTGTGGTACTACATAGAGTGTATGGCCTTGCAAGAGCGCAGCAAAAATCTGCTGAACAGAGGCATCAAAATGAAGGGGTGCTACCATCGCTACTTTAAGCCTTTGTGGATGCTTGGCATAAATATGCTCGTGCAGACCTGCCACCAAGTGGGAAACCTGTCGATGCTCAATCATGACTCCTTTTGGTTTTCCCGTTGTACCAGACGTATAAATGAGGTAGGCTAAGTCTTCTATTTGGTTGATTCGTTCAGGATTTTTTGTTCCTTTTGCCAGTCGAATAAGCTCCTTTATATCCAATATTTTCTCTTGGTTGTTATCTGGAAGCTGAGCAAAGTATTTCTCCTCAGTCAAAATAACGCTTGCCCGACTATCTTGAATCATATAACGCAGGCGATCAGTCGGCCATTTGGGATCGAGAGGTAGATATGCCCCTCCCGCTTTCAACACCGCGAGAACCCCTACAATCATTTCAATCGATCGATCCAGAAGAAGTGCGATGATTTCATTTCGTTCCACCCCCCTCTTCCTCAGCTCTAGAGCAACTCGGTTGGCCAGCTCATTTAACTCTTGATAGGTAAGCATTTTCCTTTCATAAAAAAGGGCAGGTGCATGTGGAGTCTGTTTTACCTGATCTTCAAATTGAAAGTGCAGTGGAGCAGCCCGGAATGCCATACTTACATCTATATTTTTGCCATAAGTCATCTCGTCGCGATCATCAGGAGATATCCAGCAAAGTTCATGTATGGGAAGCTCCGGATTATCCACAGCGCTTTTTAACAACTGTAAAAAATGCTTGGTGTAGCACTGAATGGTCTTTGGTGAATATAGGTCAGTGCAGTATTCCCAATAAAATTGAAGCCCTTCCTCTCCTTTTACTGCTGTCAGAGTCATATCGAATTTGGCGGTAGGGTTTCGCAGTGGATAAGGGGTAATCGAAAGTCCATTAAGTTGAAGCTTAGACAGCTTAGTGTCCTGAACATTTAACATGACCTGAAATAAAGGGGATCTACTCGTGTCGCGCTCTAACGGAAGCTTCTCCACCAACTCCTCAAACGGAAAATTCTGATGTGAAAACGCCTGCAGACTGGACGCTTTTACCTCCTTCATATATTCCAAAAAAGGAAGCTCTCCTCTAGGCTGATTTCGCAGAGCCAGCGTATTTACAAATAATCCTGGGATTTTTCCCATGTCAGAATGCGTCCTACCCGCTATCGGCGTACCCACTACGATATCTTCCTGTCTGGTTAATTTAGCAAGAAAAATTTGGAGTGTAGCGAGCAATAGCATAAATAGCGTACAGTGATTATCACTGCACCACCTGTCTAAATGTTTGCTGTACGAGCTATCTAGTGTAAAGGGGCAGCGGTCTCCTGCGAAGCTTTGTAGGGCTGGTCGCGGATAATCAGTCGGCAGATGAAGGACTGGGATGTCGAGAGCAAACTGTCCCAGCCAATATTCCTTGGATGCCTCCATGCTTTCCTGATATTCCTGTTGCATTTGCCATACTGCCACATCCTTGTAGTGAAGAAGAGGCTTTGCTACCTCTATTCCTTGGTATAATTGGACGAGGTCGTTAACAAAAAGCTCCATCGAGACGCCATCTGTAACAAGATGATGTATATCGATAAACAAGAGATGCTGCTGCGCTGATAAGCGAATAATGGTGGCGCGAAACAGCGGGGCTCTTTCCAAATCAAAAGGCAGTACAAGCTTCCAGAGCAACTCGTCAATCGAATCCTCCATTTCCTCTATTACATCTACAGTTACCTCCACCTTAGAATGAATGCGTTGAACGAGTTCGCCCTCCACCATATGAAAAGAAGTTCGCAGGGTTTCATGTCGATCAACCAACTGTTGTATCACAGAGATAAGATGATTTGTGTCTACATTACCTTCTAGCAAAAGAGCAGTGGGGATGTTATAGGCTACAGACTCATGCTCCATTTGACTAACAATGTACATGCGCCGTTGTGCGGATGAGACTGGATAGTTTGATTTTTCAGGGGCAGGCAAAATAGGTGCGTAGTTACTCTTGGTGGGTTGAATCTGATTCTCCTGATTTTGCTTTGTTACGTAAGCGGCTAAAAGTCGAACAGTTGGATTTTCAAACAGCAGTCTAATGGGAACTTCTTTTCCTAGTTTTTGATGAATGCTCGAGGTGAGCATCATAGCCTTTAACGAATGCCCACCTAACTCATGAAAATAATCATCTAAGCCTACGTGTTTAACTTGCAGGACCTCTTTCCAAACCTTAGAAATTTCCGTTTCCAGTTCCGTCATAGATTCATTTTGTTGGGGGGTTGACTGAATTTGATCTGCCTGAAAGCTTGGTATTGGTAGCGCTTTTCGATCCACTTTACCACTAGCCATTAGAGGGAATTGATCCATTATTGTATACGTGTGGGGAAGCATATAAGGGGCGATCTTTTTCTGCAAAGATGCTTTAACGTGTGACAAAGAGAAGCTTTCCTTCACCAGAAGATATGCACTTAGCACATTCTGCATGGAGCTGTCCGTCCAGACCGATACAACTGCTTCTTTTACCCCCTCGCACGAATAAATAGCCTGCTCAATTTCTCCTAGTTCTACACGATAACCGCGAATTTTTACTTGATCGTCCATCCGATCCTTGAATTCTATTGTGCCATTTGCTAACCATCTCACCAGGTCTCCTGTTTTGTACATAACAGCGCCTTTCGTAAAGGGAGTGGTTATAAAACGTGCTTGCATCTCCTCCGGTCGATTCACATAGCCTTTTGCCAGACCTTTACCTACGATGCACAATTCTCCTATCGCCCCAATCGGCTGGAGCTGCCCGTGTTTGCCCATAATGTATACTTTGGTATTGGCAACTGGTCGGCCAATCGTAATCTCATCAGGGCTCATGCGACGCAGGATAGTGGTGTTTACGCTATTTTCCGTTGGACCATACTCGTTGATTAGTTCAATAGCAGTGTTTTTCTCCTGAATCCGCTTAAGGAGAGCAGGAAATACCTTTTCCCCCCCAAGCGTAACCATTCGCAGGGAGCTTGCTTGTGTACTCGTGATTGCCTCGATAATAGTAGAAAAAAGTCCAGGAACACTAAATAGATAGGTTACTTGGTTCGCCTCGATTAGTCGGCAAATGGCAAGAGGATTCTGATAATCGTCCTCTGAAACAAGCACGTTTGCAGAGCCAGATAACAGCGGAGTGAACAAACTAGTGACAAACGCATCGAACGAGTAAGCAAGCACTTGTAAAACAACGTCTTCCTGTGTAAAACCATATTCCTCTCTTCTCCATTGCAACCGGTCCGCTATACTGTGATGCTCGATTAAAACACCTTTAGGCTGACCTGCTGTTCCTGATGTATATATGACATAAGCTAAGCTTCTCGGCTGTTCTGGCAAGAGCAAATCAGCATTGTCATACTCAGCGATCCTTTGATCCTCAATGTCAACTCTTTCACCTGTAAAGGCGATAGATTGTAGAAATTCAGCCTGTGCCAACAGAACCTTGGCTTCGCAATCCTCCAACATAAACTGGATTCGTTGATTGGGTAGGGCAGGATCGATAGGTAGGTAGGCACCACCTGCCTTTAATGTTGCTAGAATCGCAATTACCTGTAAACAGCACCGCTTACTCATGATTCCTACTATCGTATCGTTTCCTACCCCTTTATCTCGCAATAAACGCGCAAGCTGATTGGCTGCTTGGTTCAGTTGAGTATACGTATATTTATGTTTTCCCATAATCAGCGCCACCTGATGAGGGGTTCTTTCCACCTGTTCTTCAAAAAGAGCATGCAGTGTCCGATCTGGGTAATCAACCGTGGTATTGGTGAACTCCTCCAGAAGGGTATGTGTTTCGTCCGGAGTTAACAAATTGATGTCCTCTAACAGTATTTCTGGCTGTTTTACGATACATCTTGCAATTTGCTTTACGTGTGCAAGCATATGCTGGATGTCGAGCTGATCAAACTTATGAGCATTATACATCGCTTTTAAAGTCCAACTCTTTCCTGGAAAAACAGAAAGCGTGAAGTCAAAATTTGTTTGTTCAAAAGCATTAACTACTTTTGCCGTAAAGCCTAGTCTGTCCTCCCACTCCTCACTCTCTAGCTTTTGATCAAATGGATAATTCTCAAACGCAATTAGGTGCTGCACTAGCCCCTTCTGTACTGCCGTCAGCTTTTGTATCTCATACAGGGGGAGATACTCGTATTCCTTCGCTTCCAGTGCTTGTTTGTTTACCCACTGAAGCAATTGTGAAAAGGTTTGTTTCTCATGCATCTGAATCCGTACTGGAATCGTGTTGATAAACAAGCCCACCATGCTCGCGATGCCAGGAATTGTAGAGGGGCGTCCCGAAACTACCGTTCCAAATGCAACATCATCGTGATTATTATATCTGCCGAGCTGAATGCCCCACATTGTATGAAGCAGCGCTGAAGGCGTTGCCTGATAGCGCTTCGCAACGAGCAGTAACGCTTCTGTCAGAGTCTCCTCCCATTCTGACGTATATTCGGCATGCTTATAATCAGCAGTTGTAGGTGGAGCAAGCTTTCGGTCTAATAAGGTGCTGGCATGTTCAAAACTAGAAAGTCGATTTTTCCAAAACGCTACTGCCTCCGTCTGATCTTGTTGCTTTACCCATTTCACATAGTCTCCAAAAGCTCGCTGAGAAAAGGAAGGGAAAGGTTGCCCGAATCGGAGTGCTTCATAGCTGGCAAATAACCTTTGCATCAGGATTCCCTGACTCCACCCATCCAGTACAATATGATGATTGGACCAGATTAGCTGATAGGATTGATCTGCGAGGAAAAAGACGGCTAGGCGGATCAGGACGTCTCTTTCCAAATGAAACCCTCTTTTTTTATCGTTTTCCATATAGGCACGAATATGACGTTGCTGTTCCTCTGACGTCAGATGTCTGAGATCTCCTACAAACAAATCAGCTTTGCGTGTTGCCAAGACTATCTGACGTGGCCGCGACAGGCCTTGATGGACGAACGCTGTACGAAGCACATCATGCGTATCCATGATATGTTGCAAGCTCTTTTCTAACAGGACAGCATCAAGCTGTCCTGTTAGGTGCAAATTCAACTGAATCACATACGCTAAGGAATCCGAATCAAGCTCAGCATGGTACAGTATTCCCTCCTGCAAAGGTGTTAAGGGATACAATTTCTGAATGTTTGATTGCCCCATATGTCACCTCATTTAGAAAATGTTTTGCCTTTATTGAAACGACTGAAATAACTTATCCATCTCTTCTATGGTCAGTTCATCATCTCCAAAATCACTGGGTGTCCGCTGACTCTCCTTCTGTTCTGCACAATGCTTAATAAGCATCAATAAGTTTTCCTGAAACCGCTCGCTGAAAACATGCATGGTCTGTTGATTATACATGTGAGGATGGTATGAGATTCGCATGTGAAGCCTCTCATTCTCTATAAATCCAACGATTTCAAGCGGAAATAATTTTTCCGACCTAGGACTGATGTTAGGACCTACAAAGAGCTCTGATCGAGCAAATAGTCCATCCCCGTCCCTTTGCTGAAATTGTCCTAAGTAGTTAAAGCTAATCTCTGGAGTCAATTGCAAAGACAGCCCCTGCTTGTTCCGCTCCTCCGTTACATATCGCAATATTCCGTAGCCGATTCCTTTATGAGGAATACTGCGAAGATGCTCTTTTATTTGCTTAATTTGAGAGGGAAGCTGACTAGCATGTGTTACCGGAAGAATGACTGGATATTGACTGGTGAACCATCCAACCGTACGAGAAATGTTTATTCCTTCGACAATTTCTTCGCGTCCGTGCCCTTCCAGATTGATTAAGAATTGCTCTTCACCCGTCCAAGCATGTAAGGCTAAGCCCAGAGCTGTTAAAAGAATGTCATTCATTTCGGTATGGTACGCTTGATGCACCTTTGTCAGTAATTCTTGCGTATTGTCTTTACTCAGCTGAAATTGCAGATGTAGCTCCTCTTGTCTTGTACATGACTCGATTTCCGTATCTTTTGGAAGACGAGGTACTGTTGTCTGCTCAATGCTTTTCCAGTAGTCTATTTCTTTTATAAAAGCTTTGCTATTTGCATACACCGCTACATTTCTCGCCCATTCCTGACAAGAATGCGTTTTAGCAGGAAATATAATTTCTTCTCCCCTTTGTGCCTGATAGTAGCCTGATATGAAATCCTCCAGTAATATGCGCCAAGAGACTCCATCCACCACTAAATGATGAATAACAAACAGGAGATAATCCCCTTCCTCGGAAGTAAAAAGCCCTACTTTACATAAAGGCCCCTCTGCAACTGCCATACTTGCTTGCATCTGTGCCGCTTTTTGACTCAGCATCTTCACTCGTGTTGCGTAATCCCCTTGTAAGGGAGAGCTGATAAGCTGACAATCCAACATAGTTGGACCGTAATTATAAGCAATTACTTCTCCCGCTTCACTTAGGAAGGCCATTCGAAGTGCATCGTGGTGTTCCCACAGCTTTTGAATAACTTGCTTGGTTATCTGCAAATCAAAGCCTTCCTTGGCATAAAGCAGCATATCCTGATTCCAGTGATGCTCATCTGTAAACTGCTGCTCAAAAAACCAATGCTGAATCGGAGTAAGCAGCACTTCTCCCTCTACTGGAGATTGGTCCATGTGTGTCTGCGAAATTTTTTGCAAATAAGGAGCCACCTGTGCAATGCTCGGATACTGGAACAGATCCTTCATCTCAAGCTTTAAGCCATGTTGATAGAGGCTAGCTGTCAATTGAATGGCTTTGATAGAGTCACCGCCAAGTGTAAAGAAGTTGTCATGAAGCCCAACTTTATCAATTCCCAGTGCCTGCTGCCAGTGATGGACGAGCAATTCCTCCTGCTCGCTCCTGACTTCTGTCTCATATCCCAGATCTGAAGGAACGGAAGGCTGAGGCAATGCATTGCGATCTACTTTTCCGTGAGCTGTCAGCGGTAAAACTTCCAATTGAACAAAGTAAGACGGAAGCATATATTCAGGCAGAAAATGCATAAGCTGCTGACGCATTTCCTCTGGGGTGATGGTCTGCTCTGCCGTGAAATAAGCAATCATATAAGGGTGATCACGTGTGTCCTCCCGTACAATCACGACTGCTTCGCGTACACCACTTACACGTAACAGCCTCGTCTCGATCTCGCCCAATTCTATTCGATAGCCTCTCACTTTAACCTGATGATCTACTCTGCCTAAAAAATGAATATTTCCATCAGGCAGCCATTTCGCCAAATCTCCTGTTCGATACATTCTTTCTGATGGCACAAACGGATTAACAATGAATGTATCACACGTTAATTCAGGGCGATGAAGATAGCCACGTCCAACTCCATCCCCTCCAACGTATAGCTCTCCTGCCACCCCGATAGGCTGAAGCTGATTACTTCGATTCAAAATATAAACCGTAGAATTGCCTATCGGTTTTCCGATGGGAATTACATCCCGATATTCCTCATGAATGGGCATAACTGTCGAAAATGTTGTGTTCTCTGTTGGGCCATATGCGTTCCAGATCTTCAAGGCTGGACACTCTCGTCTGACCCGATTGATATAATGCGGGACAAGAACATCTCCCCCGACAATCAAATGCTGGAGTGGCGCAAACATCAAGGGATTTTGCTCAGCAAATTGATGAAACAGCGGCGATATCAGAAACATCGTGGTGATGCTATGCTTATTAAGAAACTGGGTAAATGCCTGCACATCTAGAAGCTTCTCTTTTTCAATCAGATACAGAGCAGAGCCATGCAACAAGCTGCCAAACACCTCAAACGTACTCGCATCAAAACTCAGGGAACCCGTTTGGACCACTCGATGATTTTGATGGAAAGGCATATAACGGGTATTGTATACAAGTCGAATGATATTTCTGTGCTCAATCATTACCCCCTTTGGATTGCCTGTAGAGCCTGATGTATACATGACATAGGCCAAATCTGTAGGGTGATTCTCGTTGGGTAGATTTTCTGTCGGTACTGCTGCTTCATAGCGATCATCAGCATATAAAAGGGGAACTCCTTCAAAACGGTTTGCTAATCGACGTTGTGTAAGTAAGAGAGTCGTTTTGCTGTCTTCGAGTAAATAGCGAATCCGTTCTTCAGGATAATGGGGATCAATAGGTAGGTATGCAGCTCCCGATTTCAAAACGGCAAGGATGCTAATAATCATCTCAAAGGATGAGTCAAACGAAATTCCGACTATTCCCTCCCGCGCAACTCCTTGCTTTACAAGTCGGTGGGCTAAACGGTTTGATCGTTCATTAAGCTGTCTGTACGTCAGGTGTTGATTTTCATGTACAATCGCTATACGCTCAGGGTTTCGTTTTACCTGTTCCTCAAATAGGAAGGGAATGGTCTGTTCACAAGGATAGTCCTCTTTTGTATTATTAATCATCTTCAATAGCTTCTGTTGTTTATTCTGTGACAAAAGTCGCAGCTTCCCAATTTCCATTGATGTTTCCAAGCCCACATGCTCAAGTAAAGCAAGAAAATACTCACCCCATCGCTTTATCGTCTGCGCTGAGATTCGATTTGCATCATAGTTCATTTGTACAGATAGCTCTTCTTTTGCTTCCATAATCATCAAGGACAGCACAGATGAGTCACTTATAATTGGCCTCTTTGATGGAGGATATCCTTCTATATCATCTGTAGCATAGATGAACGTAGTGTTACATAAAGGACGTTGTAACTGCTCCTCTAGATGTAATGCTTGCTTTTTCCACTCATCGTTTAACCCCTGACGATGTACGTAGGATTGATGAAGGACATGGTGTAATTCACGAGCAAACTCGTTAAAGGCTTTCTCTTCTCGCGGGGTTGCTCTAATTGGAAATAAACAGCTTTGTTCAAAATCCATTCGAGAGTAATCTATAAATGCAATGGCTATATCCTCCTGATTAGTCATTCGGGCCAGCCAAGAGGAATACGCCGTTAACAAAAGCGTTGATAGCGGAATATTCTCAGATTTTGCAAACTGAACAAGACGTTGTGCGATTTCCTTTTTTATCGTTATTTTTGTGGATTGAAGCACGGCTTCTTTCTCCGCCTTCGAACTCTGTATATCCGTAGGTAGCTTTAGCAAAGGCCAGTCTTCCGACAATTGTGATGCCCAGTACGCTCTGCGCCTCTCACTAAACTCCTCGCCAGTAGAAACTCCGATCTCACTGAGCTGCCAATCGGGATGTGCAAGCATACACTCCAATACACGTATATACTGCTCTGTAAATAAGATGATCTGCTCTTGTTCAAAAAGCGCTGTGCTATATTCCACATCTATCTTCAATCTTTTATTGACTTCTCTAACCATAAATGTGACATCGTACTTGGCAATTTTGTTGAGAACAGGGTACGGCTCTAACGTACTTTTTCCAAGCCTCGCCTCTGCTAACTCCATGTTTTGCAGAGCAAATACCGTATCAAACAAAGGGCTACGGCTTGTGTCACGAGGCAAGCCTATTTTATCCACAAGTAGCTCCAAGGGATAATCCTGATGCTCAAAGGCTTGCAAGACCGTCTCTTTGACTTCCAGTAGAAAATCCTTACAAGTTTTCCTATCTGACGGGCTACTGCGTATTGGTAGCATACCAACAAACATTCCTACCATCTGTTGTACCTCGGGAAGTCTTCTACCTGCGATCGGGGTACCGACTATGATATCCTCTTGCCCATTGTTTTGATGTAGTAAAATAATATAAGCGGCAAGAAGCACCATAAATGGGGTTGTTCCTGTTTGAGCACAGTATGCATGCAAGCCTGTCAATAGCTCCTCATTAGTCTCGTTTGTCAGGAAATCACCCTCGTAGCTTTTCAATGCAGGACGTTCTTTACTAGTCTTCCAGTTCAGCAGGGGAACCTGATTGGCAAATATGTTCATCCAATAGTTCTCCTGCTTTTGCTTATCTGAAGAGGTGAGCCATTGATTTTGCCAAACTGCATACTCTTTATAGCCAAATATCGGTGCAGGAATCTCCTCCCCGCCATAAAGCTGGCTTAGCTCGTGCAGAAGGATTCCCAAAGAGGTTCCATCCGCCGCAATGTGATGAAAATCAAGAAAGAGAACATTGCGGTTATCTGCCAACTGAATGAATTCTGCTCGAAAAAGCGGTGCTTTTTTGAGATGAAACGGTTGGATAAAAGCAGAAAATAACTCTCCTATTTCCCTTTCGCTTGTTACTTTTCGCCAAGGCAGCATGAAATCTATTTTATGATGAATGCTTTGAACTACTTTACCCGACACGGTATGAAAGGAGGTTCGCAGTGCTTCATGCCGCATAATCAACTGCTGCAAAGCCTTTTCTAAACGCCCGTGCTCCAGAGGCAGATCACTGATTAAGGCAATAGGAATATGATAAGCGGTTCCACCACCCTCCAATTCGCTGATTGCATACAAACGCTTTTGAGACGAAGAAACCGGATAAAAGGGGCGTTGGGGTAAGGCAGTGATTCTTGGCTGATCACATTTTGGGGAGCGCTCTGCATAATTAGCAATCTCTTGAATATTTTCCGCTTCAAAAATCACCCGCAACGGTATCTCTATACCCACCTGCTCGGCAAATTTGGAAATAAACATCATCGCTTTAAGCGAATGACCTCCACGTGCGAAAAAGTGATCGTTCATTCCAATCTGCTCACAAGCAAGCACTTCCTGCATTACCTGTACCACAGCCTTCTCCATGGTGCTAATAGGCGGTCGATAAGCATCATTTTCTTCCCGCTCCGGCACTTTTATGGACATTAGTGCTCTACGATCCACTTTTCCAATCCCAGTCAGTGGAATGTTATCTAGCTGTATGATTCGTGTTGGCATCATATAAACAGGTAACTGCCTACTGATATGTTCTCGGACCTCTCCACTAGGTATTAACCGATCAGCAACAAAATAAGCGATCAATTCTGTATCCTTCGCGGTTCGATTACCTGCGATTACGACTGCCTCTCGAATCGCTTCATGCTTCATTATTTGATGCTCGATCTCTGCCAGCTCGATCCGATGCCCTCTTACTTTTACCTGCATGTCAGCTCGACCAAAATATTCAATGTTGCCATCCGGTAATAATCTCGCTAAATCTCCCGTGCGATACATACGGTTATGAGGATAGATAGGGGAGCAAATAAAGCTTTCTGCCGTCAGTTCAGGACGATTCCAATACCCCAGAACCAGCCCAGCTCCTCCAAGACAAAGCTCACCCACTACACCGATCGGGTTAAGCTGCCCCCATGCGTTTACGATATAGACAGATGTGTCATTGATTGGTTTACCGATGGGAATAAACGTTGCGGACTTCGAGACCTTCTGTACTGGATAAAAGGTGGCGAAGATGGAGCTCTCAGAAGGGCCATAGACGTGAATCAGTTTATCGGATCCCAATGCTTCCACTGCTTCGCGCACATGTTCCACAGAGGCACGTTCCCCTCCGAACAAAACCTTTCGCACGTTTTTGAAGCATTCCAGTTTACTATCCACCATCACATTAAACAATGCAGTCGTCATAAACAGAACACTAATACGCTCTTTTTCTATTAGCTGTGATAGCTGATTGACATCTAGCGTCTGTTCCTTTGTTGCCACCACAAGTCTGGCGCCATTCAATAAAGCAGCAAAGATATCGAACAAATAACCATCAAACACATAATTAGATAGAGACAATACGGTGTCTGATTCATCCAGCGTCAAATAATTCATCTGATGAGTAACCCGGATTATATTTTGGTGCATCACCATGTTTCCCTTAGGCAAGCCTGTTGTTCCAGAGGTGTACGTAATGGTGACCATATCGCTGGCTTTCATTTCTTGCCCTACATTTGTTGATTCCCCTTCATACAGGGAAGCATCCTCTACATACAACTTTTGTCCTGAAAATCTGATCTGCTCCAGAAGGAAGTCCTGACAACGTTGTGTAATAAGTAAACTCGCCTTGCTATCTGCTAAAAGATAAGTAATCCGCTCGGCAGGGAACCCTATATCCAGCGGCATAAAAATCCCGCCTGCTTTCACAATCGCCACCGTGGTGACTACCATGTCAATACACCTCTCCAGCAGCATTGCTACAACCGTTCCTGCCTTAGCTCCTTTAGCTATCAGTGCACGAGCCAATTGATTTGCTCGTTCATTTATTTCCCGATACGTCATACTTGCTCCCAGACACTGCACAGCAACTTGATCGGGAGTTTTGCTTACTTGTTCTTCAAACAAGCTTACCAAGGTCTGATCGATGTGAGGGTCAACCTGAGAATTGAGAGATAAGACCTGCTCTCTTTCCTCGCGTGACATCATCGCAATCTCAGATATCGGAGTATCGGAGTCTCGTGTTAACGTTTGGAGAAGATAAACATAATGACCCAGCATACGTTTCATACTTTCGTTCGTAAACAGGTTCGTGTTATAGTCCAGATCAATGCGTAGACCAGCCTGCTCCTCTTGCACCTGGATGGTTATATCAAATTTAGCAATGTGAAAATTTGTTTCAAATGCCTCCAAACTCAAATCTGGAAAAGCTGGTAGCTCTGCTAAAGAGCTTTGCAGAATAAACATCGTATCAAACAAAGGATGCCTGCTTAAATCCCGCTCTACCTTGAGTTTTTCCAATAGCCACTCAAACGGGTAATCCTGATGTTCAAAAGCACCTAGTACGCACTCCTGTAACTCTTTTAGGAAATCAGCAAAGGTTTTTGATGAATCAAGCTTTGCAAAAATAGCTACTGTATTTACAAACATGCCCATGATTTTCTCCGTATCAGGGTGATTCCTTCCCGCTACAGGGGTCCCTACAATGAATTCCTCTTGCCCGGTGTATTTAGCAAGCAATACATAGTAGGCGGCCAACATAACTATATAAAGTGTGGTTCCGCTTTGTTCCGCTACCTGCTGTAAATATAGCTTCTGTTCTTTGTTTAGCCAAAAAGTAACTCTGTCTCCATCAAAAGTTTGTATCGCCGGTCTTGGATAATCTGTTGGCAATTGGAGCACCGGAGGCTCATCTCTAAAACGTTCTAGCCAGTAGCCCTCCAGCTCTGTCAATAATTCTATACGTGCTTCTTGCCAGCATACATAATCCTTATAATGCAGCGCCGGTTCTGGTAGCTGTTCATTTGCATACAGCTTTGCCATTTCGTTACACAGAAGCTGAATCGTCACTCCATCGGAAATAATATGGTGCATATCAAACATCATGACATGCTCTGTTTCATTGATTGATACAATTCCGGCACGTAAAAGCGGGGCTATATGCAGGGAGAAGGGCTTAATAAATTCTGCCATGCTTGTATTCAAGCTCTCTTTTGCAGCACCCAATCGCGCGATAGTTAGTGAAGCCTCTTCATGTATCTTCTGGAAGGGAACACCATCTCTCGTAACAAAGGAGGTTCGCAATACTTCATGACGTTTTATCACTTCATTCAAGGTTTTTTCTAAACGCTCGATATCAAGAAAACCTTTTAGGTGCACCATAGCTGGCATATTATAAACAGTCGATTCGCCATTTACCTGACTGGATAAATAGATGCGGCGCTGAGCAAAGGAAAGGGGATAGACATCGCTGGTAGCAGCTGACTTTATCTTGTTATAGAAATGTCCCTTAGCCTTCTGATTTTGAATATAGTGAGCCATGAAATGAATGGTAGGGCATTCAAACAAGACCCGGATCGGCACGTCTACTCCCCATTCCTTGCGAAGTCGGTTCAGCAATTTCATCGCTTTAAGCGAATGCCCTCCCGTTTCAAAAAAGGAATCATGGATGCCGATCTTTTCTATATCCAGAACCTCTCTCCATAAGAGGAGCAAACGACGTTCTGTCTCGTTCTCTGGCATGGCAATATCCTTGTCACACACAAGAGACATCTTTTGCTGTGCTAGTTCTTGCCGATTAATTTTTCCATTGGAAGTTACTGGTAGCTGATCCATGATTATAAAATGGGCAGGAATCATATAGGAAGGTAACTGAACAGCCAGTGAGCTTCGTAGCATGGCAATCGCAGGAGGGTTTTCTCGGTGTTCAGGCACAACAAAAGCACACAGCTCCCGTTCTCCCTGACGATCCAAAAGAGCCAGCACTACCGCTTTTTTAACATCTGGTTGATGAAGGAGGGTAGCCTCAATTTCACCTAGTTCGATGCGAAAGCCGCGAATCTTCACCTGGTCATCTGCTCTTCCTAGATATTCTAGATTCCCATCTGGCATCCATCGAGCCAAATCTCCCGTGCAAAACATCCTTTCCTGTAAATCAAATGGATTAACAACGAATTTTTCTGCGGTTAGCTCGTGTAAATTCAGATAGCCACGCCCTACACTATCTCCAGCAATGCAAAGCTCTCCGACTGCTCCATAAGGCAATAGCCTGCGGTTTTTATCCAAGATATAAAGTCGATTATTACCAAACCCCTTGCCTATCGGAACGTAAGGACCATTCGCTGCAAAAGGAGAGAGTGCTTCACTGGGAAGATCATAGGTAGTCACATCAACGCAGCATTCTGTAGGACCATACACATTGGTGATTCTCGGTGTTACAGCGCCCGCTTCCTTACATTTCTGCTTCCATTTCGATACGCTGTCCCACGGAAGAGCTTCCCCTCCCACTAGCATATGCTTCAGAAGCACTCCATTAACATTCTCTGCCTCCAGCAATAGCTGAAGATGCGCAGGTGTAGCATCTGTGATTTCAATTTGATGTGTTTTATAAAACTCGGTCAATGCTGACCCATTCATAAGGGAAAAAGGAGGAGCGATGTGGAGAGTATGCCCATACAAAAGGGAAGCAAAAATTTGTTGAACAGATGCATCAAAATGCAGCGGGGCGAGTAAGGCGATTTGTAATGGATGCTCATATTGGCCATAGATCCGTTTTTCCATGCCTTCCAAAAGATGATTCACCTGTCTATGCTCAATCATAACGCCCTTAGGTTTACCCGTCGTTCCAGAGGTATAAAGAATGTAGGCAAGCCGGTTAGGATTAGCCTGATTTAATAGCGATTGATTCCTAAAATTCGCACCATGGCCGTCTGCTAGGTTTGTTTCCTTGCAGCATAGCAGCTCTTCTGTAAACAGAATGGTCTTAACCCCTTCTGCATGGTTTAGCCAATCTGCTTTTTCCTCTGTGATAAGCATCGCGGCCTGAGCATCCTCGATAATATATTGCAGCCGTTTTGCAGGAGCTGTTGGGTCAAGCGGTACATAAGCTCCTCCTGCCTTTAACACAGCAAGTATCGCGATGATTATTTTTTCGGAGCGTTCCATGAAAATCGCGACAGGTTCGTCTGCCTTTACTCCTTGGGCTTGTAAATATCGGCTTACCTGATCGACTCGCTCATGTACATCCTGATAACTCAAGCATCTGTCATGAAACATGATTGCTGGCTGGCTCGGATGTTTTTTCACTTGTTGATCGAACCTATCTGTTAAAGTTAATTCATTCACAGGGTCCTTAGTATGCCGCCTAGCGGGTTGCAAAAGCAGATCTCTGTCCTCTATCGGGCATAGCTCCATTTCCGTAATCGCTTTAGCAGATGTTGAAATGGCTTCTTCTACTAGCATGATAAGGCAACGATAAAGACGATCTATCTCCTCATGTATAAATAATTCTGTTGCATAATCAATATCTATGACTAGCCTTCCTTGATCTATGTACTCCTTAATGTGGATAGAAAAATCGTTAGCCTCTTCACCCGAAAAAAGTACTTCTCTTTCTAAGGCGTACTCTCGTTCTTTTATTTGGACAGCTTGAAATTCCAAGGTATGAGCAAACAGCCTGTTTAACCCTGCTTGTTTTTCTCGTAAATCCTGCAATAAGAAATTGTAGGGGTATTTTTGATGGCGAATAATTGCTGCTTGAACTTTATGTAATCGCTGAGCTGTGGTGAGAAAATCGTCTGATTCTCTAAGCTCAAAACGTATTGGAACCGTAGAAACAAACATTCCCAGCATTTGTTTTTCTACTGCATTCGTGCGATTTGCCAGAAAGGTTCCAATCACTTGATCAGTTTGGCCAGTCATTCGATATACGTAGATATAGAGAAGGGAGAGAAAGAAAGTGTGTGGGCTTATGCGATGTTGGGCGCAGAAGTCTTTCATACCTTGATGGAGTATGTGAGGAATTGTTTTAGTAAAACGCTGTGCCTTGATATGTGAGCGATGGCCTTCCTTGATGGCAAGCCGGGCTACTTCAGGAATATCTTGAAAGGTCGTGTTCCAAAACCTTTTGTCTTTTTGAAATCGCCCAGAGGTAACATAGGCCATCTCACTTTGTACATATTCCAAATAAGAGGGAGAGGATGCAGGCTCAGCTTTCTTCCTTGCAACAAGCTGTTCGTATGCATCAAGGATGTGGCTAGCAATCATCACTAGGGAAATCCCGTCCATGATAATATGATGGACTTTGAAAAAAATCCAGCCCTCCTCCTCATTGATTTTGCAGATGGCAGAGGAAAACAAATCATGCTCATACAAAGTCATCGGTCTCTGTGCTTCCTGCCGACACCATTCTAGGCCTCGGATTCTGTCTTGTTCGCAGGTCACAGGTATTCGTTTTATAGGAAACTTCTCATATTTCCCTTGGTATTGATAGGGTTCTTTGTCCTGATTCACTGTGATTTTAATCCGTAATGAATCAAAAAAACGAACTGTTTCATGCAAAGACGAAATGAGATGATCATCCCGTACACCCTTGGGGTCCTTTATTTTTAAAAGAAAGCTTAGATTGGAAATGCTTGTTCCGGGATAAAGCTGTTCCGTTAACCAAATTCGCTTTTGAGCTTGCGTTAAAGGAAAATATCCTTGCATAAATACCCCCCTTATGCTAAAAATTACAAGTTTACACATTCGTTTACTAGGTTTAATTACTCTGTACACGTAAAAATAGCTTACTACTTTTCCACTTATATGCTACATATATACAAGTTATTTTTAGAAAAGATGCCTTTTATTAAAATAGGACTTTTCTACTATAATTGTATAGGATTACACTAGCTCCAAAATTGTAAAAAAGAAGGATTGAGCAGGAAAGCAAAGCAGACTAGAAACGTGATGACACTCTGTCATTCACATCTCTAGCCTGCATCTGAATTGCTTCTTTCTTGGTTTCTAGATAAGAATTATTGTCATTACTTGATCATATGGCAGGGGAAAACCAACGAAACTGTCGTTCCCTCTCCTACTGCTGAGGTAATGCTCACCTGATGATCTAATTTCTCGCTAATCTGTTGTACCAAATATAGTCCCATTCCAGTTGATTCTCGATATTTACGACCATTCTCTCCAGTAAAGAAAGGACGGAATACCCGTTTAATATCTGCTTCGGGAATTCCTACTCCTCTATCGGTAATTTCTAATCTAACCTCTGTCTCCTCTTGGGTTGCAGAAATGGTAACCTTTTGCTTAGAGCCTGCGGAATATTTAATCGCATTCGTAATAATTTGATTTAACATAAAAGGAAGCCATTTCGAATCCGATTTCACATACAGCCCATCCGGAATTTGTACATCTGGATAAACCTGATTACGAATAAAATAGGTTTTATTCTCCTGTATGACCCGTTGCACAATCGGCTTCAATTCAACAGAATCAACACGGAAGTCTCGCTCAAATACTTCTAGGCGGGATGTATGCAGGACCATTTCCAATCCTCGTCCAATCCGCTCCGCCTCTTCTCTGATACTTGGGAAAGGCGGATCATCCTCATCCTGTACTAATAACTGAATGACAGACAGAGGTGTCTTCATCTGATGAACCCACTGATTCATGAAAGTAACATGCTCGTCCTTCTTCCGCTCATGCTCAAGGATCATTTGCTGATACATCCGATATTGACTTTGCATTGCTTCGGCATACGCTTCACTAACTGGTGTTTCGTGAAAATCAACTAAAGAATCCTCCAGAGTTTCCATTGGCTTTTGTAAATGCAAATAAAATTCTCTTGAGCGGATGTAAGTAATAAAAAGATAGATAGCTAACAAGCCTATACTTAAAACAAACATATAGATTAACACGGAGTTTTTAGCATATCCGTCTAATAATAAGATGAACAAAACAAACAGCAATTGAAAAACCTGAAAGAATATCAGTCGCAGATGTTCACGAAAGAACAACTTCACGCTTCATTCCCCCACGTTAGCACTAATCGGTACCCAGCTCCACGCACTGTTTCAATTGCATCTTCAATCCCTAATTCCTGAAACTTTTTACGGACACGTGTGATATTCACATTTAATGTATTATCGTCCACGTACACCTGATCATCCCATAAGTTTTCCAGCAAACGCTCACGACTCACAATGCGGGGGTAGCGTTTCATTAGCTCTTCAATTAATACAGCCTCTTTTTTGGTTAAACTCACCATTTCGTTATGTAATGTGAGCTCCATTCGTTCTGGGTACAATGTTAATCCAGCCTGTTGTACAATTCTCTCCTGCATTTTGGGCGCATAATCTCCATAGTTGCGGCGTAAATGGCTGCGGATTTTGGCCATCACAACATCATAGTGAAACGGTTTAGCTATATAGTCATCTGCCCCGTTCTCCAAGCCTAGAATCTGATCCATTTCCCCTGCTCGGGCTGAAATGAACAGGATTGGACATGTAGAGATTTTTCTGATTTGGCGACACCAATAATAGCCATCGAATTTTGGCAAATTCACATCTAAAAGAACCAACTGTGGATTCAGCTCTTGAAATTCCTCTATCACACGTTCAAAGTTCTTAACAATAACAGCTTGATATCCATATTTTTCAATATAACTTTGTAAGAGTTCAGCTAGTTTGGGATCATCTTCCACGATGTATACAGTATTTACGTTCATCTCATTTTCCCCTTTTCCAACCGTTTGCTTCCCTTTAGTTTATCACATTTTTATCCGAATACATTATCGCATACCAATAAAGTCAATGATACAAAATCCGGCGACTGTCTGCCAAGTTAGTGAATGACCATTTCCCGACAAGCTGCTGCGCATTGATAACAAGCATGAGCGCATGCCTGACAATGATCTTGTTCAAACTGACTGCATATTTTTGCACATGCTTCGCAGATTTCCGCTGTTAATTTGCAGATCTGACTACAAAACATACTATCCAAGGATAATGCACTAATTGCTAGCATACATATCTCTGCACTTTGCCGTACGATGAAAAGACAATCTCGGTATCTATCTAGCTCACTATCCTGTAGACAGGCTACATAGCATTCATTGCAGGCCTGTAAACAAGCCTTACACACTTGTAGGCAATTCTCTACCTGTTGAGGTGTTACTTGCATCTTTTCTACCTCCGTCTCTTTCGTTCCTAGTATTTACCCGTTGTGAGAAAAGGAGAATCAGCGGATTATCATTCAAACATTCAAATAAACATTTGAATGTTTAGCGGTTTGGTTATATAATATAAATCAAACAAGGCAACAATACATAAACATCTATCCACGTTTACAGGAGTATAGCTTACTGATTTCTTGTTGAAAGGAGAATTTATATGGGACACCATCATGATCATTCTCACGGAGGAGGACATCATCATCACGGGAAAGGAGCGAACAAGCGCGCTCTATTGATTTCCCTATTGATAATCACTGCTTTTTTAATTGTAGAGGTGATTGGCGGCTTTCTAACAAACAGCCTTGCCCTTTTGTCGGATGCAGGGCATATGCTAAGCGACTCTTCTGCTCTATTTCTTAGTCTGATCGCCATGTTTTTTGCCGCTAGAAAACCTTCAGCCAAAAAAACATACGGCTTTTATCGCTTCGAAATCCTAGCCGCTCTCATTAATGGTGTAATGCTCGTGGTTATCTCTCTTGTCATCATTTGGGAGGCTTATCAACGATTCTTCGCACCACCTGAAGTAGCAAGTCTGTCGATGATGGGAATTGCGTTCGTTGGTCTATTGGCTAACATTGCAGCCGCCTTCGTTCTGATGCGTGGTGATTACAAAAACAACCTGAATATTCGTAGTGCTTTTTTGCATGTCCTTGGTGATCTATTAGGATCAGTAGGGGCCATTCTAGCAGGTCTTCTCATGTGGAAATTCAATTGGTATATCGCAGACCCCATCATCAGTGTAGTAGTAGCGGTCCTGATTATGTTAAGCGCCTGGCGTGTTACTAGAGATTCTGTTGATGTTCTCATGGAAAGCACACCAGCTTCGATAGACGCTGATCAGGTTTCGGATGCTTTATCCAAGATTGAAGGAGTTACTAGTGTGCATGATTTACATATCTGGACGGTTACCTCTGGATTTGATTCACTCAGTTGCCATTTACATGTTAAAGATGGCTTAGCCAGTTACCCTATTCTGCAAAAAGCATTACACTTGTTAGAACATCAATTCGGCATTACCCACTCCACCATTCAAATTGAAGATTCAAGTATTTTACATCAGGAGCTTTTATGTGAAACAGGACCTCAAACAAGTAACAAGCACGAGCATGCACATAATCATAAACATGAGCACAGTCATTAGCTCCCAAGTCTTTCCTTTTTTAGGAAAGACTTTTTTCGATTAAACCTGCTTGATTTCGATCACACTAAGAAAAATCCATTTTTAGTAAATGGAGGATATCTTGTGAAATATAGAAATACACCTATTACGTTCCTACAAGCCTGCTGCATTCTCTTTCTATCAGCAGGACTTCTTAACCATGTTATTTTAATTCCCTTATTACTTCGTACGGTTGAAAGAGACGGTTGGATCAGTATCCTCATTGCTATGATACTTGCAATCTGCTGGCTTCCTCTGTTGCTGTTCATTATTCGTCGGCAAAGGGGCACGAATTTATTTTCTTGGATTACCCAACAGAGCAGTGCTTGGTTTGCTTGGATCATCATCGGGCTGTTCATACTCTACTTACTCTCAGATATATATGTTACAACTCTAGATATAACCATGTGGACCAAGATTTCCTATTTACCGCAAACCCCTGTATTTTTGGTAGCTGCCAGCATGATCCTATTATCCATACTTTGTGCTTTATCTGGTATCCAACCCTTAGCCATTTGTGCTGGAATCATATTACCAATCGTTATTTTATTAGGGTATTTCGTGATGGGCTCCAACTTTCAGTACAAGAATTATACCCTTTTACTGCCGATTCTCGAAAATGGTTATCTTCCCGTTCTAAGAGGTGCCATGATCATTGGAAATGGTATGGTAGAAATCATCTTTCTTTTGATGCTACAACACCACATTTCTACCTCAATCACCTTTAAAAAGGCAGTGTGGCTCTGTATCCTACTCGCTGGCCTAACACTTGGACCCTATATGGGTGCAGTAGCTAGTTTCGGGCCAAAAGAAGCTGCGAATCAAATGTATCCATCTTTTGAGCAATGGCGCCTTGTAACCATTGGCAAGTATATTGAGCATGTTGATTTTCTCTCTATCTTCCAATGGTTATCTGGAGCATTTATCCGTGTTTCACTAGCTTTATTCCTTATTTATGACGTCCTCCCCATAAAAAAACGCGGCCATCAAATCCTAGTAACGATATTGTCTGGCATCCTTATTGTAGTCATTATCTTATTGCATACACAGGACCCTTTATTAATTGATACCTTTAAAAGAATCTATTTTCCCTTAGCTTTATTTGTTTTATTGGCTATTTCCCTCTTACTTGCTTTCATTGGAAGCTGGTCAAAACAGAACGCGAGAGGTACGGATGAACATGCAAAAGGAAGCAAATCAACATAACCAAGCTACCAGCATAAACAGCATCGTAAGCTTACGTCACCTTCTCTGTGACTATTTTGCAAAATGTGCTGATGTAAAAGTAGAAACATTTCAGTTTGCTACCACAGATTCATCTGTACCTATTTCGTTTTTTTATTGTGATGGACTAATCGATGCTAGAATGTATCGGCAATTTGTGTTTTCCGATCTCCAAAAAAAGTTTAGCAGATATTCCTCATTAGAAGAGTTAGAGCAATACCGAAGCTTACCCGTGCAGCCTATAGATTCACCTATTGATCTAAAAGAGATTGAGCGAGAGCTGTTTACTGGGAAGCTCATCATTACTGTCGATACATATGATCGAGCCTTTGTATTGGATATTTCAGATCCCCCAAATCGTTCGCCTGAAGAATCTAATACGGAGATTTCAGTCAAAGGCCCAAAGGATGGGTTTACAGAAAGCGTTTCAACAAACATAGCCCTGATTAGAAAAAGACTTCGCTCTGAATCAATGTGGAATGAAAGCTTTACGATCGGTCTGCGCAGTCAATCTCAGGTAGCTCTTTTGTATATAAAAGATATTATTGATCCCAGACTCGTAGAAGAAGTACGACATCGGCTTACAAGCATCAGTGCAGATGCATTAGTCAGTAGCTCTCAGCTTGGGGAAGCCTTAGGAGACTCCTCTTATTCTTTATTTCCTCTATTGGATTACATTGGACGTCCTGATTATGCTGTACAGAGTTTATTGCGCGGACGCTTTATCATTTTTATAGAAGGTTCTCCTATGGCATTGATTGGGCCTACCAATCTTCTTATGACCCTAAAGTCACCTGAGGATGCCCACTTTCCCTTCTATTTCGTTACCTTTGAGCGTATCCTTAGGCTCCTTGGCTTGATTGTTTCCATTTTTACGCCTGGATTCTGGACTGCTTTGATTTCCTTCAATGTAGAACAATTACCGTTTCCTCTCTTAGCTACAGTAACCACTGCACGGGTTGGACTGCCTCTTTCATCCTCCATGGAAATGTTCTTGATGCTGGGGTTGTTTGAAATTTTTCGTGAGGCTGGTGTTCGTTTGCCAAAAGCAGTAGGCCAAACAGTAGCGGTAGTCGGGGGATTAATTGTTGGGGATGCCTCCATCCGTGCCGGGCTTGGTTCCCCCACTACCTTGGTCGTTGCTGCAGTGACGGCAGTAGCAACTTTTACCTTAGTCAATCAATCGTTGAGCGGAACGGTGAGTGTCCTGCGGATATTTGTACTCATTGTATCGTCCTTTTTAGGGATGTACGGTTTTTTTCTCTCTCTTTTATCAATTGTACTTTATCTGAGCACTCAGGAATCATTCGGTCTTCCTTATTTAGCACCAATTTCTCCGCCAACCTTTGGAGATATGCTCCAATCGTTAATCGCTCTTCCTTTAAAAGCGATGAGAAAACGGCCGAAAATCCTGCATACAACCGATCCCACTAGACAAGGCAGTGATGAAGCGTGAGGAAGATGTCTCGGACATGTATCTCCTATCTATTGACAATCCCTCTGGTGATTTTGTTAACCGGCTGTTGGGATAATAAAAATATTCAAGACCTCAACTACGTGACAGCACTCGGGATTGATTTTAAGGATGGAGAATTTATTATCTATACACAGTCGCTTGATTTCACGAATATTGCTAAGCAGGAAGGAGCTAGCAACAAAGTAGACAAGCCTATCTGGATCGCTCAGACCAAAGGAAAAACGATTGATCGAGCCATAAATCGTTTTTTCAAATCTAACCAATTACGTGTTGTTTGGGATTATGTTACCGGAATTGTTCTAAGTGAGAGGGTGTTAGCAAAAGATATTTTAGCAAATATTGATAGCTTGCTGCGTTATCCTGAGGTACGATACACCCCTTGGATTTTTGGCTCAGACAAGCCTATTGAAAGCTTATTTACTACTCCATCACTATTTGGACTGTCGCCACTCCTGACCATCTTACATAATCCGGAAGAAACCTTTAAACAGGATTCGATCATTGAACCAATAAGGTTTCAACGGTTTGTTTACGAAATAAGGGAGCCTGGGCTTACGTTATTACTACCATCCCTAAGTCTTAGCCAAAAGGAATGGACCAAAAATCAGAAAAAAACACCTCAATTCCAAATAGATGGCGTCTATGCCATTAAAGCGGGGACCAATGGCGGGTGGTTTCCAACTGCGCAAATTGCTGGTCTACGCTGGATGACACCCAGTACTGTTCAAACCTTCGTTCATCTAGATCGTGAAGATAAACCATTGGCTGACCTGTCCTTTTCCAAGCCCAAGCATCAAGTAAAGTTTACATTTGATCAAAGTGGACAACTACGATTTTCCATTTCTGTAGAGGTGCACGGGTCAATAGATGAATTATCCGAGAAGGCGGATATGGAGGAGCTTCGTAAAAGGGCAGAGCAGAAAATAAAACAAGAAATTAGAGATACCTATCAGTACGGAATAAAAAAGGGAATTGATCTATATTCACTAAAAAATCAACTGTACAAACAAGATATACAAGCCTGGAAGCGTCTGTCCGACAATAATGGAATTACCTTGACAAAGGCGTCGCTAAAAACCATTCAAGTCCACGTTAAACTGGATCACTCCGGCATGTATCGCATAAAAAAATAGAGGAAGTCAGCAAAAGTGTCCATACCAATTGCTACTTCCTCATTTTCAATACAAGCATTCTCATTTTACTTGAAATTCCTCAGGTCGATCCAAACGATAGAGGTTCATATAGCGAGGCTCTTTGTTCATTAATTCTGTATGTGTTCCTCGCATGACAATCCTTCCATCCTCCATAAAAATGATTTCATCCATATGCTCTGCCCCCACCAAATGATGAGTGATCCAAATGAGCGTTTTTTCGTTCATGGTGGTAAAAATAGTCCGCAAGAGCTCCCGTTCCGTACGAGGATCTAGCCCTACAGTAGGTTCATCGAGCAAGACGATCGGTGTATTTTGTAGAAGGATACGTGCAAGTGCAATTCGTTGACGCTCGCCGCCCGAAAAGCGTTGCCCTGTCTCATTCATTTGCGTTTGATACCCTTCTGGCAAGGATTCGATTAAACGATCCAATTGAACCTGCCTGCCAACCTGCCTCAATTCCTCATCAGACGCTTCGAGATTTCCAAGTCGAATATTATTTTCTACAGTAGTATCAAACAGATGGGGGCTTTGATTTAATACGGACATGATCGTTGGAATATGCTCTCCATAATGATCTGCCGGCATCCCCTGAATGCTGACACGCCCCTGAGTAGGAAGAAGCGCTCCCTGTATTAGCTTTAATAACGTTGATTTACCAGCACCGCTTCGTCCGATAATGGCTATTTTTTTACCTTGCGGCACAGTAAGCGATACCTGTTGAACGGCAACAGGTGCTTCTGGAGAATATTGATAAGTGACTTCCTCGATACGGATGTGGGCATCCTTCTGAGCTAATTGTATTTGTTGCTCATCTATCCTTGAATGGAACTCACTTGTGTGGTTTTTTCCATCTGCCTTATCAATACTGTTCAGGCGGTCTAATGAGTTTTGATATTGGGGGATTTTCTCAATCGCTTCTGAGATTGGTAAAAAGATATCCATCACCGGAAACATTACCAGTACGAAAGCCGCGATCAATGTGACAGCAATTTCACCCATAGCATATTGATCACCTGTCCAAAATAACACGGCTACAACAATACAACCCACAATAGTTTGTCCTAAGAAATTACGCCACTTACTCCATTCACTTAATGTAGCGTCAATGCGGGCTACTTTCGCCTCATCCTGCTCGTAGGAATGAACAAACTGCTCCTCCCTACCACTAATTACCCAGTCACTCATCCCCATTATGGCATCAGTTAGTTTTTGATATAACCCATTGCGTTCTGATTTGCTTTCTGTTTGGAGTTGTTTGGTCAGCACGAGTGAAATAGCCGGAAACACAAATAGCAATAACAGGATTAAAAAAGCCATGAACAAGGCAAATCCTGCATCAAACCAGCCAATGACCGCAAGCACCACCACATACATAACCAATGCTACGATGCTAGGAAAAATTGTGCGCAAGTAGACATTTTGAAGATACTCGACATCATCAGCCAGAACACCCAGCAGATCACCTGTGCGAAAGCGTGAACGAACAAATAAAGCCTGCGGTTCTAAAATCTGATACAACCGTAAACGCATTTTTGATAAAATCCGCAAGATTGTATCATGCCCAACCAACCGTTCCACATAATGGACGACAGCACGACTGATCCCAAACGTACGAACCAATACTACAGGCACATAGACCAATAAAATATTTTCAGGTCGTAATGCCGATTTAGAAATGAGAAAGCCGGATGTAAACATCAAGGAACTAGCTGTAAGAGCTGTACATACGCCTAAAAGGACAATAAGAGCAAACCTTCTCGCATAAGCTTTCATGTAGGGGAAAAGCCATTCTTCTCGCTTCATTAGATTTCCTCCCCTTGCATTGCAATCATTTGATAGTAGGTTCCTCGTTTGGCAAGCAGCTCTGCATGTGTACCTACTTCTTTTATCATCCCCTGCTCCAATACGATGACAAGGTCCATATCAAGCATCCAATGAAGCCTATGTGTCGCTAGCAGCACTAATTTATCTTCAAACAAAGAGAGCATCGTCTCTTTTAGTTCATATTCCGTTTCAATATCAAGATGAGCGGTCGGTTCGTCTAATAAAATAATAGGCCGATTACTTAAAAATGCACGAGCAAGAGCGATGCGTTGCTCCTGTCCGCCACTTAACGTACGTCCGCCATTCCCGATTCGTTCTTCACCTTTTCTAGGCAAACTATTGAATAAATCACCTAGACCAGCAGCTTGAATCGCCTTATCTATCTGATCATCACTAGCTGTAGGAGAGTAAAACCTGACATTATCATATAGCGAGCATGAAAAAATATATGGATGCTGAGGAATATAGGTTGTTTGGCTTTGCCATTTTGCTTGACATAGCGAAGATACCCGTTGTCCATTCAACTCCATTTGTCCAGAAGTGGGGGCCAAAAATCCAGCAAGTACATCAATTAATGTAGACTTACCAGCGCCACTTTCTCCAATAATTCCGATCTTTTGTTTACCTGTTATGCTAAAAGAGATATCTTTTAGGGAAGGCTTAGCTTCCAAAAGGGCTTGTTCTTTCTGAATTGAGTTTGTTTGACTCTCATGCTTCATACCAATAGAAGTAAGTACCAGAGAGCTTTCATTTGTCCATTCGCTTATCGTTACGCTAGAATCTTCTTCCTTGCCTTGAGCTGCCTGCTGTTTGAGAATCGCTTGAATCGCCTCTCCTGCTTCTTTCCCATTTAATGTCGCATGATAATCAGCGCCCACCATACGAATTGGCAAGAAATATTCGGGGGCCAAAATCAAAACGGTTAACCCTGTTAACAGAAAAATTTCCCCAGAAATAAGTCGTAGCCCAAGACTAACCGCAACACAAGCCACTGAAAGCATTGTGAAAAAATCCAGCGCAAATGATGATAGAAAAGCTACCCGCAAGGTGCCCATCGTCGCAGAACGATAGCGATCACTCACCCGCTCGATTGTTTTGCTATGCGAACGGCTTAAGCCTAAATATTTAAGGGTTTCCAATCCACGCAATGCATCTACAAAATGGTTGGATAAAATACGATATGATTTCCATTGGCGATCCATTTTTCCCTTAGCTGCAAGACCAATTAGAATCATAAACACAATTAAAATCGGCATCGTAACAAGCAAAATAATTCCAGAAATCATATCCTGCCAGGCTACATAAGCAAGAATGATCCAAGGTGTGATCGCCGTACTAACCATGCGGGGAATAATCAATTCGAGATAGGTACGAAATTGCGCAACTCCCTCGATCACCAGCGTTACCACATTCCCTGTACCCTGTGTTTTAGCAAAACGCGGTCCTAACAAAAATAGTTTTTCCATTAACCTTTTACGTACATCACTGCCTGTTTTCATCGCAAAGCGATAGGCGATTTTCTGTTGCAGCAGGTTGGTCAAATGACGAACGAGAAACGCCAACAAAAACAGACCTAAGCCCATATATAGTTCCTGTAGTTTTTGACCGGCAAAAAGGGCGGAAATAACTTCCGCCAACCATTTTGCCTGGTATAGAATGGACAAGCTTTGGATTAGAACAAGCACAGCCACTGCTAATAGAACTGGCACAATTCCTTTATAACCGAGTAAGTTTTTACCCATTAATATTCCAAGTGCTCCTTCTCATGTACACGTTTATGAAATACAAAGTAACTCCAAATTTGATAGCCCAATACAAATGGCAGCAAGGATAAAGCTACAATCGTCATGATTTTAAGAGAGTATGGACTAGATGATGAATTTTGAATTGTTAGGTTGAACATACTGTCAATAGAGCTAATCATTACACGCGGGAACAATCCAATAAATACGGAACTAATGGATAGGGCAATCACTGTACCAGTCATACCGAATGCCCAGCCATCGCGTTTTTTCGAAATAAAGTAACCAGCCAGCACATAAGCAATGACACCTAATCCTGCTATCACGCTTAGTATTCCACCTCGAACGGTAAAAATATCCGTCATGAAGTAGGTCATACCTCCAAAGATAACCAATAGAAGTGCTAGTGGAACCAACAGCATTTTTGCCTGCTTGCGAGCACGTAAGCGCAGATCACCTGTTGTCCGTAGTGTTGCAAACAAAAGACCGTGTACCTGGCAAAGAACAACAACGGTTATTCCGCCCATCACACTATACAGATTAACCATGTCAAACAATCCAGCGTTCATTTCCATGTTTGCATCAATCGGTAAGCCCTTTAATAGACAAGCAAATACTACACCGAGCAGGAATGGCGGTAAAAAGCTACCGATAAAAATCGCAACATCCCAAACTTTTCTCCATACAGGATTATCTACTTTACCACGGTATTCAAAAGCAACACCGCGACCAATTAACGCTAATAGAAGAAATACTAACGGTAAATAAAAGCCGCTAAACAGAGTTGCATACCAGTTAGGGAATGCAGCAAACATCGCTCCCCCTGCGGTCAGGAGCCATACTTCATTCGCATCCCAGAACGGGCCAATTGAATTGATTAAAATACGGCGCTCCATATCTGATTTAGCTAGGAAAGTAGTAGACATTCCAATTCCAAAATCAAAGCCCTCTAAAAAGAAGAAGCCAATAAACAAAACGGCGATTAAAACAAACCAGAGTTCATTAAGAGAAAGCATGACTTTCCTCCTTGTTAAACGGGTCATTTGTGCTTGCTTCTGCCTTCACTAGAGCATAAGGACCCTTCTTGATAACACGAGTAAACAAATAAAGGAGCACAATGAACAGCACCAAATAAATCGTACTAAAAGCAATCAGGGAGAATAACACCTCACCAGCAGATACGCTCGGTGAAATACTATCTTCGGTTTTCATCAATCCAAAAACAGTCCATGGCTGACGACCAAATTCAGTCATAACCCACCCTGCTGTATTTGCGATAAATGGTAAAGAAATACTATATACCATTGCATGCATAAACCATTTATTTGGCTGCTCTAGCTTTTTGCGCCATGATAGATAGAATCCAATCATTGCAAGGAGAATCATTAAACTACCACCTGCTACCATGATGCGGAAGCTCCAGAAGGTCGTGCGAACAGGTGGAATATAATCGCCAGGACCATATTTTTGTTCGTATTCAGCTTGTAACTCATTCATTCCAGGAAGGTCACCTGAGAATTTACTATAGGATAGATAGCTTAACAGGTATGGAATTGAAACCTCTATTCCATTTTTCTTGTTTTGTGGATCAATCGTAGCAAATACAGTCCAAGGAGCTGGATCCGGACTTCTTTCCCACAAGGCTTCACTTGCAGCCATTTTCATAGGCTGTGTTGCCACCAGATATTGAGCCTGTTGGTGACCAAATACAGCTACAAGGATAGAAGATAGAAGTGCAACCACAATCGATAACTGAAATGATGATTTAAAGAATGATATCTCTTGTTTACGCAATAATTTATAAGCACTAACACCAGCTACTAGAAAAGCTCCTGTCGCAAACGCGGAAAAAATCGTATGCGGGAACTCTACCATTAACTGACCATTCGTAACGAGCGCAAAAAAGTCATTCATCTCCGCTCGACCATTGTTGATCTCAAAGCCTACAGGTCGTTGCATAAAAGAGTTGGCTAACAGTATCCAAAAAGCAGACATTGTCGTACCGAAAGCCACCAGCCAAATACAGAGACAGTGAACCTTTTTAGACAAACGCTCCCAACCAAAAATCCATAAACCAATAAATGTAGATTCCAAAAAGAAAGCTAATAATGCCTCAATTGCAAGGGGCGCACCGAAAACATCACCGACAAATCTTGAGTAATTAGACCAGTTCATACCAAATTGGAACTCCTGTAGAATCCCTGTTACAACACCCACACCAAAGTTAATCAGGAACAGCTTGCCCCAAAACTTTGCCATGTGCTTATATTTTTCTTCCCCTTTGACCACATACATCGTTTCCATTATTGCGATTAGAAAAGATAATCCAATCGTCAATGGGACGAAGATGAAGTGGAAAATCGTTGTGGAAGCAAACTGAGTACGTGATAGCATTACCAGATCCAAATCCATTGATTTCCTCATCCCTCTCTCTTGATAGTTTTTTAACTAAAAGGTATTTTATCTATCCTTGCGTTATTTTCTCAGATTGTTCCATACCCCATGTGTGATATTTATCACATTTAGTTAGCTAGTTTCAATCTAATTTGAAAAGATTCATCTATCCGACAAAAAGTAACATTTTAACAAAAGACTATTCAGAAAATTACCTATATAACAACGGTATTAAATCTACCAACTTATAAGGGTAATTTTCTTGAAAAAATGTTATTTTTTTGATAAATAAAAAAGATGACCACTGTTTTACGTAGTCATCTTTTTTATTTTCGTTTTACGATTATTTATTCTCTTTTTAAAGCTTTACCCGTTGCAATCGCAGAGCATTTAACACAACCGATACGGAGCTTAATGCCATCGCTGCACCTGCTAACCATGGAGCTAATAACCCAGCAGCCGCAATGGGAATCCCCAAACAATTGTAGGCTAGCGCCCAAAATAAATTTTGTTTGATGTTTGTCATCGTTTTCTTGCTCATCGTGAAGGCATCCGCAATGCTATTTAGATCGCCCCGCATCAATGTAATATCTGCTGCTTCCATCGCTATATCTGTACCCGTTCCCATAGCGATACCTATATCTGCTGTTGCTAATGCTGGAGCATCGTTAATTCCATCTCCAACCATTGCTACTTTTTTACCAGCTTGTTGTAACTTAGTTACTTCGGCTGCTTTTCCCTCTGGCAACACTTCTGCAATCACATGCTCGACACCAACCTGTGCCGCGATCGCTTTTGCTGTTCGTTCATTATCGCCTGTGACCATATAGACGCTTAAGCCCATTTCTTTTAAGCGAGAAATCGCTTCTCTGGAGGTTTGTTTGACGGTATCCGCTACCGCGATCACTCCGGCATATCTCTGATCAATGGCAGCCAGCATCGCTGTTTTACCTTCCTGCTCCCATTTTTCCATAATAGGCAATGCTAGATCGATCTGTACCGCAAATTTCCCCATGAGCTTTCGTGTTCCAACTAATACTTCTTTCCCCTCAATAATGGCTCGCACACCGTACCCGGGAATGGCTTCGAATTCGCTAGGGCTTTGCAAGCCAATCCCCTGCTCAATGACACCCGTAACAATGGCCTCCGCTAAAGGATGCTCGGAGTTTTTCTCAGCACTAGCGATATACTGAAGAAATTGTTGTTTTTCCCAGTGATCTGCTGTCAGCACATCTGTCAATTCAGGCTTACCTTTTGTAATCGTCCCTGTTTTATCAAGTAGGACTGTATCAATTCGATGTGTCGCTTCCAAATGTTCTCCACCCTTAAATAGAACACCCGCTTCTGCTGCCCGACCAGAGCCTGCCATGATTGAGGTTGGGGTTGCTAAACCAAGTGCACACGGGCAAGCAATGACTAGAACAGCGATTAGAATTTCTAGTGCGCTAGTAAAATCGCCTGGTGTAATGAAGAAGTACCAAATCAGAAAAGCCAAAACGGCAAGCGATACTACAATCGGAACAAATATACCTGAAATCTTGTCGGCCACACGTTGAATCGGCGCTTTAGACCCCTGTGCTTCTTCCACTACTTTAATGATTTGGGCCAATGCTGTTTCCTTGCCGACCTTTGTAGCCTTTACTTGTAAAACACCGTTTTTATTAATCGTAGCACCTATCACTTGATCGCCTGATTCTTTTTCCACAGGGATGCTTTCTCCCGTTAGCATTGATTCATCCACCGAGGATTTTCCCTCAACGATCTCTCCATCTACCGGTATTTTTTCACCTGGCTTCACGAGAAACAGATCATTAACCTGCACTTCCTCCACAGCAATGACCAGCTCTTGGCCGTTGCGTATAACCGTAGCTGTTTTAGCCTGAAGTCCCATTAAGGTTTTGATGGCTTCTGATGTGCGTCCCTTTGCTAATGCTTCAAAAAGTTTTCCTAATAAAATTAAGGTAATAAGTACAGCACTAGTTTCATAATAAAGATGGATATCATGATGCATGGCCTGCATACTTCTAATCGTTTCATAAAGGCTGTAAAAATAAGCAGCTGATGTTCCTAACGCTACTAATACATCCATGTTTGCTGAGCCATTGCGAAGTGCCTTGTACGCTCCTTGGTAAAATTGCCACCCAATAATGAACTGTACAGGAGTGGCCAATAGAAATTGAATCCATGGGTTCATCAAAATCTCAGGAGCCCAAATAAATGAGGTAAACGAAAAATGCTTCACCATCGTCCATAGCAAAGGGAGAGATAGGATTGCAGAGAAAATCAGTTTACGCTTTTGCCTAGCGATCTCTCTTTTTCGATGATCAGACTCGTCTGCTTGCTCATCCTGCTTCAGACTTGCTCCATATCCTAAATTCTCTACCTTTTTTATGAAATCAACCGTGGTTGTCTCGGAAGGCTGATAAACCACCGTTGCTCGTTCCATCGTTAGATTAACACTTGCATCCAAGACCCCAGGAAGTTTTTTAAGGCCCTTTTCGATTCGAGTCGCACATGCAGCACATGTCATTCCAGTAACAAGTAGCTCTGCTTTCTCCTTAACCGTACCATACCCAAGGGACTCTATACGTTGTTCCAGATCCACCACACTTACCTTTTTGGGGTCAAACGTAACCGAAGCCCGTTCTAAGCTAAGATTAACTGTGGCATCTTGTACCCCCTCTGTCTTCTGCAATCCCTTTTCGATCCGTCGGGCACACGCGGCGCAAGTCATTCCAGTAATTTGCATTGTGGTTTTTTGTTGCTTATTTGCTGCGACGTTCTCCGCCATACTACTACCTCCCTTACCTATACAATACCCTATATAGGTATATTATATCGTTTTAAAAAAGCCCCCTTCAGTGAAGTCAAGGGCCCTTCTAATAAATAGATTTGCTTTTCTTGAATCTTATTATCATACAATAAAAAGTCATTGTACTGCGATAGCTCTTTTTCAGTTGCCTTCGCTGTCTTAGACTACCTTATATCCCAATTTCTCCACATGTTCTTTTAAAAGGATGGCTTCTAGGCTATTAGTGTCATGCTCAATTTCCACCTGCTTTTGAACAAGATCTACCTGAACTTTTTTAGCGCCTAATGCCTTGCATGCTTGTTCAATCTTTGCTGCACAGCTCTTGCAAGACATTCCTTCTACATGCAAAACTGTTTTGGTCATCATGATATCTCTCCTTATCAGATTGTTAAATCCATAATACTATACCCCCCTACCCTATGTAAATAGTAAAAAAGAAAGACCTACATGATTGTAGGTCCTTCTTTGTTCTTTATTTCATCGTATTCGGTGGAATCATCAGCTTGTAGCTGACAACTATCATGACCAAAGCCAGTAAAAGAAAATACATTGGCATAGGCAACAGCATTCCATTATGAAGATAGCTCATCCCTGTCGTAATAAAACTAACGAGAAAGTAGTAGCTTAGTCCAAATATAGCACCTGCTGTACCTTGTGTATCATGATAATTTACCAATGCTAAGCTTAAACAATTCGGTATAGCCATCCCAATCCCCATCAAAAGTATAAAAACACAGCCAACTAGTAATACCAATGACAGGATGGACGAATCTAAACCAATAAGCACCAGAGCGGTTAGGCTCCCGGCGCCCAATGCCGTTACAAGCGATCCTACATAAATAATCCGCTCGGCTGAAAGCTTCTGTAGCAATTTCTTTGAAAGCAAAGCACCAATTATGGACGCTACAGCTACAAAAACACCAAAAAATCCAAACACACCTGGTGTCATATGAAAAAACTCCATGTAAATAAAAGGAGCTTCTGCATAGTAACTGAACAAAATTCCATTCGTTATTCCAATCAGCAACCCAAACAACCAGACTCTTTTATCACGAGCCATACGTTTAGCTGCCAAACTTACACTACTTTTGGAAGTTACAGATAATTTTGTCTCAGGTAATGCCTTACATGTGTAAACAAATACAAGTACCCCCATCACAACAAGGGTAAAGAAAACAGCCCGGAATCCCAAAGCCTGATCAATGAATCCTCCCAGTAAGGGGCCAATTGCGGGAGTAAAAGCAAGCGCAGCAGAGATCTGGGCAAACACAGCATGACGTCTAACTCCGTCTATGCTTTCACGGAGAATGGCTTGCGTCACCACAGAGCCAGTACTTGCTCCAAAGGCCTGAACAAATCTACTGACTAATAACCACTCAACTGCATTAGACAGATAGCAGCCAAGACTGCCAGCTCCATAAATAAATATACCCCATAGCATTGCTGGCCGCCTTCCAATTACATCAGATAGCCTTCCCCAAAAGAAGACTCCTAGGGCAAAGCCAAAGAAATAAAGGCTTAATGTCAATTGAATGATATTGCTGCTAACTCCAAGCGCCTGTGAAATATCAGGTAAAGAAGGTGTATATATCGTTTCACTAATTTGCGGAAAGCCGACAAGAATAATAAATAGTAACAGTGACGGTGTTGAGATTTTTTTGGTCATACCGATTCCCCCTATCACGCGCAAATCTCAAAACTCTGCACATAACGATTACGGAATAGGGGGTTTACACTTACTTAATCTAGCAAATGAAAGCATTTCTATCACCATACTTTTAATAGGGGGAGTCAAACCTTTACCAAAGATAATAGCATAGGCGATATCGATCCTCAACCTTGGTCACGCTATTTTATCTGTTTTTGCTATGCCGCTTTATCTACGCCAGTGATAGAATTTTTTTGACTTCTCATCTGATCTTCCGGGAAGTAGATACGGCTTGCCGCTTCCTGGGAGGCCCATTGCTGATGATGTTTTCAGCTTTGTCTTACCAATATGTACTTTCGTTCCTAATGGGACTAAGCTGTACAATTCTTCCACATCACGATTAAACAGCCGAATGCAGCCTTTAGACACTGCTTTACCGATAGAAGAAGGGTCATTCGTCCCGTGGATAGCATAATCAGGGTTACTCAATGCTAGAGCACGCGTTCCATATACTTTAGTTGCTGATCTAGGCTTATTTACCTTGAGTGCAATGCTAAAATCTCCAACAGGTGTCTGATTGCGAGTTCCTAACGCCACTGGGTAGGAGCGCAATAGATAGGAGCCACTAACCACATGCATCCGAAATTCAGGAATCGAGATGTTAACTTCAATCGGTTGAAGCCCTTTCGCTATCAGATGCAGCCCCTTTGCCCCTACTACCTGCTCCATACTTTCCCAAGGCCTTTGCGGTTGAAAGGCGGTTGGGTTGTAAATCCAGTCTTCCTGAGCGCCCGCTGGAGGTGCAGGGATTTGGGACAAATAATTAGTAGGAGAGGCTTGCACCAATTGATTAAGCTGCTTTGGAAGCGTCTGTGTTCGAAGATAGTAATGATAAAGTGCTGTCCGTAAAGATAATAATCCTAGTAAAGAATGCTGCTGTTCATCGATCCTTTTTTTGATGGATGCCACAAGCTGTTGACTATTACATGCACACTGTTCATCCGTTATCGAAAACCACTCCCCGGCAGCATTCGTAATCCCTAGAACCTGTTCTGGGGTATAAAAAGGCAGTGCCTGATACACTGGGAGTTGCTTATTAGGCGGTACGACGATGACTAAAGGAGATTCCTGCCCTGTCTGCTGTACGTCTTGAAACAACGGGGCTAAAGAGCTTGAAAGTTGCGTTTTTATCAAATCCTCATTCGCCCCTTTAGGCAGGTTTGGTCCCGCAATAACAACCAACGGACGTTTTTGCAAAAGTGATGCAATTGAACCTGCATGCAGCGTCTTTTGTTCACTAGTAGACAAGAGTTTATCGGAGTTAAGTGAATTAGTTGTAAATGAATCCGAATTCACTAGTTTTCCTTTCATAATCTCCGAACCTCCTAAGAAAAGGGTCGTAACATACATGAACAGAATGACTAGAAAGATTACAATCCTTCGTTCGTTTACCATGTTATGCCTCCTTCCGCTTTTCGGAGCCAGCAATCTAAAATTCTCTTCTTTTATGTAACGACAAATATTGGCTTTTCTATGAGTAAAAAGCCTAACGCTCCTTTCCACAAGGAAATACGTTAGGCTTTTGTCTGTACAAATCACTGCTTTTCCATAAATTTAATTTCAAGTAAATCCAGCAGGAATATGAAGATCGGAATCCCCAATATCAGTCCCCATACCCCGATAAAGTGTTCTGAGATAATCAATACAGCAAATGTAACAAAGATCGGTAACTTGGTTTTGGACGACATCAGCTTAGGATTAAGCACATAGGCTTCGATAGCATGCAATACAGTAATCATGATAAGTACATAGATAATCTTGATAAAGCCCCCGATACTAAAAGCGATAGCACACAGAGGAATCAAAGAAATAATGACACCTGCCACCGGAATCAAGCCAAGTACGAAAATCATGATTCCTAATGCAAATAGATGCGGAAAATCCATAATCCATAAAGCAATTATTGACATGATGCAGTTAACCAAGGAGATCATAAATTGTACTTCAATTACTTTTCCAAAGGACTGCGTAAACTTATTACCAAAGTAACGAAAATCCTCATAGAAATAAGATAGCTTGCTTGTTCTTACCTTCGAGGTTAAAAAGAAGATCTTTTCTTTTTCCAGCAAGAAGAAAAGACTTAAAATCATGGCAATCACAAAATTGATACCTAGCTTACTTGCATTGGTAACAACACCAACTAAAAATTCCATCCCATTATTCACATAGCTTGCCAGATTAATCTTTTGCAACGACTCTACCATGAATTCTAGAATAAAATTATCCACTGGAATAATCGGTTTCTCATAAAAAGCAATCACTTGCTGTACAAGCGGCGATAATTCAGTAATCACACTCGGTAAAAATCGTAGTAACCCAATGACAATCAGAGAAATAAACACTGCGTACTGGAGAATCAATGTGATTTTCTTCAGTATCTTTCGCTCGATGCTCAGCCGACGAACAAGAAATTGATGCAATTCATTCATCAAAAAGGTAATGATAAAAAAGAGCAAGATCATGTTCATCATACTTCGAAACATGTAGACAAATGCAACTAAGATAAGTAATACAATAATTTTTTTCATGATTGTACTTTTAAATACTTCTTTTAGAGAGGTCATATAAGGGTTTCGTGCTCCTTTATGTTGGTATATCTTAATACGTTTATTAACGTAATCTGGTTTCAAATGAAGGTAAGCATATTAGTAAAGTAACATGTTAGTGAATCCAAGTCCATTTTTTTCCTCTCTATCCCATTACATGCTGATAAGAATATAATTATTCATTCTCATCACGAAATAACTCTGCAAGCATTGCCTCTCTATTTTCTAAAAACCGTTTCGTAATCTGATAGTGCAATGTTTGCTCATAGCTAGTCGTCGCAATAGGAGATTGGTCAAAGTTATAAATTTGTGCTCCTGGAAATGCTAATAGTATCGGTGAATGCGTAGCAATAATAAACTGTGCTGATTTCTCCAGATCTTTCATTAAACGTAATAAGGAAAGCTGTCGTGCAGGCGACAAGGCCGCTTCCGGCTCGTCTAGTAAAAAGATTGCTTTATGACCAAACCGATTGCGAAAAAGAGTGAGAAACGATTCACCGTGTGACTGAGCATGTAAGGAACGCCCTCCGTAGCTAGCCGTTCCATTTATGCTGTCTATATGACTAGCAAACTGATAGAAGGTTTCTGCCCGCAAAAAAAAACCATTCGTAATCTTAGGTAGCCACGATAGCTGAATATACTCCCCTAAAGGGGCATCGGAAGCATCCACTTCATAGTAATTATGTCTGCCCCCACCCGCTGTATGGAAATCGCATTGATAAGCAATGGCTTCTAGCAGAGTAGATTTTCCCGATCCATTCTCACCTACAAAAAAGGTAATATTTTTATCAAACGATAAATTCTCTAGGTTTTGGAGTGCAGGAATTGAAAAGGGATACTCCTTACGATTAGGGTATTTTTCTGTTAGCAGCCGCACTTGGCGAAGATACACGTTCTACACCTTCCTATTTGTTCATCTAAGTATCCTTGCTTATTAAAAGCCTGTATTCGTTTATATACAACCCGATTTGAATAAAAGCTTGTCTTTATTATACAACATCGTGTAAGACCTCTACGTTGCTTTTTTGTAAACTTATACTTTTTTTGCTTCTCTTCTTGCTTAGCATCGCACTTCAATTATATGTAAAAAAAGAGAAACGCATAGAAGTCTGCACTCTGAAGATTATCCTCTAAGCCTAATCGTGTAGCTTTATTGTCTCCTTTTTCCTATCGCTGCATAAATCCGATATCTCCTGAGGTTGTTTGAATGTGAACGGTACGTTTGATCTCTTGGCCATTCGTGGCCTCTACGTTATGATTCGAGATGCTGTTGAAGCGGAATCCTTCTAGATTGGTCTGAATCTCTCCAGAGGATGTCTTTGCTACAAACCGGGTATCTGTAGGCTGTTTCGTCGTAACGATTTCAATATTTCCACTAGATGCTTCCAAGGTTAGATTGTGCGCCACTTCAGCCGTGTACACATCAATGTTTCCCGAGGTACTATTTGCTTTTATCTCTCCATTCGCTTCTTGTATGTCTATGTCACCTGAGGTAGATTCAAATGTAGAATACGTAGCTACAAGCCGGGAGATTTCAACATTTCCTGAAGTAACCTGAATATCATTCTTTTCACTTTCAAGCTGTTTAATCTCTATGTCCCCAGATGTAGTGGATGCTACAAATTCTTGGGTTAACACATCGCCCGCCGTGATATTACCTGAAGTGCTGCTAAGCTTCATTTTTTCCCACGTTTTTTGGGGAAGCGAGACAGTTAAACCTTTGTCATTCATGCTAAAATCAAGGCTAAACCAAGTATGGGGGCGTATGGTCTCAATCAGAAGCTTGTCATTCTCCTCTCTTACTCGTAGCTCTGTATTTTTGGCACCAAGCCATCCAGATGCCTCGTTCAAACGAATCTTTATGTAATCATCATTACTTGGAACAATATGAATATCCTCACTAGCACTATCCACTATAAGTTGTTTGAATTGTGTATGCTCGATCGTCTTTTCGGTAGTTATACTTGCTGCTTTTTGTCCATAAATTCCCCCTTGTAAAACCCAGCCTACACATCCAATGACACCTATTATAATAAACAGTACGCCTACGATAGCTGATTTTCTCACCTGAACCCTCTCCTATTACCTTCTAGACAACTACACTAGCCCGATGTCGTTAAGAAGCTATATGTTTTGAACTTACAATCGTACTATCTAGCAACGTTATTCACTCCTCATCCCCCTCAATGATGCTGTGGACACTAGTAGCAAACATTTTCCACTCTGAAACCATCTGTTGATGTACAGCACAACAACTTCTCTCAGCACGTATCAGCTTGATTACTTTTGTAGCTATCCCCTTCTCTCTATGTCTTCCCTCATTATAAATGAAAAAAACCGAATAACGGACAGATTACTGTCTATTATTCGGAGAAATAAGCGGACAATCTTCTCCGATCACTAGTAAAGACAAATAGCTCCTTATATCCTCTCCTATCAAAAAAACCACTCGATCCCTATGGAGCAAGTGGTTTTACTTATTGCTTATTGCTTATTCTTACTTTCAATTAGATCAACAATAAGATCCAACTGCTTCTCCAAATTCAATCCATCTGTCATCCAAAACTTCTTGGAATCAAGCATGTATACATGATTATGCTTTACTGCCTCTAGATTTTTCCAGATTGGACTGTTCATGATTTCCTTTGCACGCTCTGCTCCACCGTCTGGTTCATATACGCTGATAAACATGTGATCAGCAGCATAATCAGGCAAAAGCTCTAAGGAAATATCCTTCCCTTGACGAGTAGGGAAAATCTCTTGTTTCACTTTCTCTGCCGGCTTTAACTCAAACATTTCCATCAGATTGTAGCCAGCATCACGTGTTTTTGGCCACACCCAGAAATTTTTGGCCCAGATCGAGTAGCTGCCTACTGTTTCATTTGATCCAATCATGGCTTTTACTTTTTCTTTAGCCGCTTTAGCTTTTTCGTTATATCGAGTAATAAATGCTTCTGCTTCCGCTTCTTTTCCTAACAGCCTTCCAAAAGTCCGAACTTCCTCAATTGGGTCAGTACCTTCAAGTGTTCCCGAAGGCAAAGAAACCGTCGGAGCAATTTTTTTCAACTGCTCCGTCATTTCTGAAGGTAAATAGGTTGGTACAATGATTAAATCAGGCTTTAGCTGCATCACTTTCTCAATGGAAACATCCCCTACATTTTCCACGCCTTCCAGCTCTTTAGACAGCAATACAGAATTCTCTAAGGCAATTGATCCAGCTCCTACTGGTTTTACACCCAGCGCTGCCAAATCACCTAAAAAAGTAATGCTGACGATACGCTCTGGATGAGTAGGAATTTCGATTTCTCCCGTGGCATCTTTAAAGACCTTTGTCTTTTTTTCAGCAGAAGAATTACCCTCGTTATTTGACTGCGACACTGTGTTTGGTGTCGTATTGCAAGCACTAACCATCAAAGCTAGAAGCAGCAGCATAATAATCGGCATCAAGCCTCGTTGTTTGAAATATAGCATGTTCATCCTCCAATATGTAAGTCAAATCGTTACACAGAAACTCATGATTTTGATAACGATTATCAACCATTTCTTCAGTCCACATTTTAACTTTCTATTAAAAAGAAGTCTATATTAAATTTTGCCATATGGTAGAAATTGAGAACCCTGCTCCTTTTTAATGAGAGAACATATTTGAGCAAAAAAATGGCGAATTTTTCTCAATTTCTGTGTAACTTATTCCCTTCTCCAACGTCTCTATTTACGATTACCAAAAATATGCTTTGGGGTTATCAACGACTTCCCTTTGTTTTGCCCTGTTTTATGGCTTAAAGAGGGAGTAGGTTGCTGTCAACAGGCAAAATTTTATGGATATTCAGGAGGAAAACAATGAGGAAACAAATGAAAAAAAGCGCATTCTTACTGCTAGCCACAACTCTGGCAATCACACCCCTACTCTCTGTGCCACAAGGTGCTTATGCTGTATCTAGTTTATCTATCAACGCCAAGAGCACCAAAGCAGGTGAGAAAACTACTTATACGATAAAGTTTGAATCAGACAAGAAAACAAACGAGATTGAGGTAGATTTTGATTCTGATTTTGATCTGGACAAAGTGGATACTGATTCTGTAGAAGTAAATGGTAAGAAACCAAAGGATGTTACTGTTAAAAAGGGCAAAATTACGATTGAACTGAGCAAAAATATCGGTAAAGGCGATGATGTCAAAATCGTCATTGAAGATGTTATCAACCCTGATAAAGCCGACGATTACAAAATCTCCGTCGATGATGGCGATAGTGATGATGATGAAAAAATCGAGATCACAAAAGGCTCTTCTAGTAAAAGCGGCAGTGAAAAAAATGCTTTCTCTGTGTCTTTAGGCAGTAGCTACTCAGATGAAAAAACCTCTATTGAGCTATCTAAATTTACTTTAGAAGACAAATTGGACGATTCAAAATATATTGAGGTTATTTTCCCTGAATCTAGCATGGTTCCAAGCAGACTTAGCACAGACGATGTAGAAATTAACGGTCATACTCCGAAAGAGGTCAGCGTCTCTGGCAGAACGGTAAAAATTAAACCGAGCTCCAAGGATAATGATGAGAAAAAACTTGAGATTTCATTCAAAAAAGGGGCTGGCTTTAAAACTCCATCCTCCAGCTCTTCCTATAAAATTGAAGTTGAGTATAAAAACACGACCTATACATCAAAAGAATTTGATGTGAAGAAGGGCTCTTCTTCTGTTAACAGCGACTATAGTGTTTCCCTATCAGATAGCTCGGTTGGTGCACGTACAACTGTATCCATGGAAGTAAGATTAAAAGAAGACCTGCGATACGGTAACGATATTTATATCGAATTCCCGTCCCAAGATATGCTACCTGGTTACATGTCTGCTACATCAGCAACAATTAATGGTACACAGGTTAGCTCGGCAAATGTATCTGGACGCACGATTTCTCTGAGAACACCGAGTAATTTCTCCAGCACTGATAAAATACGTATCGACTTTAAAATGGAAGCCTTTATTAAGAACCCAACAACGTCAGGCAGCTATGAATTGGCTGTAAAGCATAATGATGTTACCTATCGTTCAAAATCTTTTACTGTTTCAGGTACTTCCGTAACACCTACGAATCCGACATATCCAACTAACCCAACATACCCTACTAATCCAACTAATCCTACTCCAACCCCAGTGCCAGTGAATAACAGCACTGCTACGGTTAAATTGAGTAAGCCGAATCCAAATGCGATTTCAGGCATGACAGTTGGAATTAAAGCGCTGGGAGTTGGACTCAATACGAATGATTTCATTGAAGTAGCGATGCCAACTTCTTTCCGTGTACCTACTATGATCCCAACAAATGCTGTGACAGTAAATGGTGCGTATCCTAGCTACGTAGGCACTCGTGGTCAGAATCTGGTTATCTATCCATCACTTGCTATTCCTGCAGGTCAAGCAGTAAGTGTAACCATCAATGAAAATGCTAAACTTCAAACACCAGCAGCATCCAATGTTTATAATATTGGGGTTTATACATCTGAGGAAAGAAACCCACTGTTCATTCGTCAAGTAATGGTAGGTGCCCAAAACGGGGTTAGCTTCAAAGTTGGTACAGCTTCCTATAAATCCCAAGGGAAAACCTTCCCATTAGCTGCAGCACCACAAACTGTGAATGGTAACACAATGGTACCAGCTACTTTTATTCGTGATGGGCTGAAAGTAAGCACATCCTACACAAAAACAGGCGCTACTGTTAAAAGTGGCAACACAACCATGGTATTTAAAGTTGGATCAAAGGTCGTTTCTATTAATGGCAAGAATTACACCATGACAGATGCTGTTCAATTGAAAAACAATATCCCAATGCTGCCAATACGTACAATTACAGACAATTTACGTTTTAACTTGTCTTGGGATGAAGCATCCTCTAGCGTAGTTATTTTTAAATAAGAAAAAGGCACTTGCGAAGCTCCCCTTTGCAAGTGCCTTTTTTGATAAAATTCATAGTGGTACCTGTGGTATGCCTTTATCCTCGTGGGATGACAAGGCGTTGATAACAAGAATAGTTTTTCAGAAGCTGTTACCTCACGCCTACATGATTCGTAATATAATATGAGCCTAAATGATCGTTGTAGATTCATTCAAGGCTCATACTTATTTGAAACCAGAGGACTTTTACATGAACATGATTTTCAAACATCTGAAAAAACTGGACTGGCTCATCATGCTGATCCTAGCTATTTTTCTCACTACTAGCCTTATCTTTATTTATAGCAGTCAGCAAACGGGTCAATACGGACAGACAAACTTCGTCGGAAAACAAACCATTTACTATGTCATTGGTTTTGCTCTGATGCTCTATATTTCTATTTTAGATATGGAACAGATTAAGAAATTGTCTTGGGTTTTTTATGTTTTTTGTCTGCTTTGTATTATCGTTCTTAAATTTTCTCCAGAAAAAATTGCACCTATACTTAATGGGGCAAAGCGATGGTTTTCCTTGCCAGGAATAGGTTCCATTCAACCATCAGAGTTCTTAAAGGTTGCCATTATCCTTTTAGCTAGTTATCTGGTAATGGAGCATCAAAAAAAGCATATTTTGAAAACCATTGGAAGCGATCTATTATTAATTGCCAAATTACTAGGTATAACCCTGCTTCCGTCTATTTTAGTGTATACCCAGCCAGATACTGGAATGGTTATTCTCTACTTGGTTTCCATAATAGCAATTATGTTCCTTTCCCAGCTACAAACCAAATTAATTTTAACACTCTCATTAATTCCCGCCTTTCTGGTATCCTTATTGCTGTATTTATATTTTGAACTCCCTGATGTATTCAGAACCTATGTCCTTTCGCTCTTTAGCGGCCACAGACAACAGAGGATTTTAGGATGGCTTGATCCCTCTACCTTTAAAGATGAAGGCTATCAATCCATGCAGAGCCTGTTAGCAATTGGTTCTGGAGGACTTGAAGGAAAAGGGATCGGACAAGGAAACGTTTATATTCCAGAAAAGCATTCTGATTTTATTTTTGCAACCATTGGAGAAGAAGGCGGATATATCATTGCGGTACTGATTGTTTCACTCTTCTTTATTCTTATGTATCGTGTGATAAAAATTGGGAATGAATCAAATGATATATTTTGTGCCTGCGTATGCTCCGGAATTGTAGCTGTCCTCACCTTTCAAACCTTTCAAAACATTGGAATGACCATTGGATTAATGCCAGTAAAGGGAATAGCCTTGCCATTCTTATCTTATGGTGGCAGTTCGCTCCTTTCTAACATGCTATTGATTGGAATTGTGTTATCTATGCGAAGGCAGTATAGGAGATAGAGTTAAATATAAATATCCAACAGAAAAGAGGCTATCCGATGACACTCGGGAATAGCCTCTTTTTCTTCATTTTCTCCTAATGTACATTTCTTACCATCTGAACTGCTCTTTCGGCATTCGCCAATCCACTGCCTGTAGCCAAATCATTACCAGGACGTGCAGGCTGGTTCTGTGCATTATGCCCCTCTGTAATATCGATCGCTGTATTCATCAAGGCTTCTTTCATCCTTTTTGGTGTAAGAGACGGATTTGCCTGTTTTAATAAGGCGCAAATCCCCGCTAACTGTGGTGCTGCAGCAGATGTTCCACTGAATCTCGCCCAGCCGTCTTGAGGCTGTGTACCATCGACTAATGTGCTACCAGATCTCGGATCAATACGTGCTTCTTCAACATCTAGCTCGTCTCCAGGCTCAACTGGAAGCATAATGTACTGGGCACGAGGCTGCATTCCTACTAGGCCACATACATCAGGAACCTTTCTTCCTGGAAACAGAGGACTTTCAAATCCACTTGCATAGTCTGATGCTCTCATGCTCCCATCACTGTTCACAAAGACTCCCCCTGCAGAAATTACATCTGGATGCTGTCCCGGGAATCCAAAATGTCCATTTCCAGCAGAAAAGACTACCGTAACACCTTGAGAAACAGCATTGGCAATTGCGGCTGAGAGCGTTCTCTCTGCTGCTGACAAAGGCCTGCGTTCTCGTTCATCGAAGCCCCAGCTACATGAAATGATGTCTGGTCTCAACTCCAGAGCCTTATTGAAATCGCCTGTAGCATTAACAACTGCAGAGGTAAAGGAAAATCCCCCCTGTTTGACCATGGTAAAATTCACACCTGGCGCAACTGCAAAAATATTGGCTGATTCACCTGTTCCATGACCGCTCTCATCATGAGCTGGATTTTGAGCACCAGGGGCTAGCACAACTTGATTTGCTTGATATCCTTTTTGAACAAAGTAAGGGTGTCGAAACCACCCGCTATCTACCATGACAACATGAACACCACGGCCTGTAATGCCAGTAGCGTGAACACGATCGGCTTTAAGTAATCGTGCAACATCATCTGGGACATTCAGATAAAACCCCTCCACGTTTGGTGGCATTGCAGAAGGCGTAGTTTCAAAAGGGGTAGCTCGCTCCAATGTAGCTAGTGAACTGTCGCCTAATGAAAAATAATAGACAGGTTCATTTAAAGCCACACCTTCCAATACGTCAGCTAAATCACTATTTGAAGCATCAATCAGACCAGATAATTTTGTTGTTGGATCATCTAATATCGTTGCCGTACTCTTTTTCCCAAATTTTAGCACTTCACGTTCTTCCGGAACAATCTTTGTATGAAATACCTTCTCATATGTCTCAGGCGAAGCAGCTATATTTATTGTTGTCGCTCCGATATGTAAAACTTCAAATCCAGCATTTTTTAGCTTCTCGATTGCTTTATCAATTAATTCTGGCTTGTTCAAATAACGAGATACATTTTCATGAGTGATTGGTTCTGATGAAGCGAAAATCGACTCGCCTTCAATTGAATGTACAGAAGCCTCAGCAAAGATAATGGGCGGTAGGGCTGAAGTCATTTGATTGTTCGTAAGATGCTCTGACATAGCTTATTCCCTCCTTATCAAATTCATGGAAAATAAATCGGTTTTTTCTCTGGAAATACAATGCGTTCCACAAGCTGCTCCATGCGCTTTGGTATCATTGGAGATCCCTTTTCCCAGCCTTCACCAAGTAACTTAGAAAACTGGGCTCTTGTACCATGTACGGTTAAGGTAATCCCAGATGATACAACCACAAATCCTTCTGCTTCAAACAACTTTTTGGCCTCTGAAATTGTCTCGGGTGTAGGTCTAATTTGATCTATGTTTTCTGCGGTAATCGGAGTCTCGATTGTCATGAGTGATTGATGATTACGGGATTTCAATACTGCCTCAGCAGAAACAGTCTGATCCGATAATTGAATGCTCATACAGGCCTCCACCATATAGGGATATAATTATTCTGACAATCTTTTGGCATAAGCATACCTGTAAATTTATAACAAATGGATTTCTTTCTTTATCCCCGATTTTCCATGTGGAAGAACGATGTCCTACAACCTTACTCATTTTTACACATAGCTTCATTCTTTTCCCGATCTGATTGGAAAATGGAACCACACGTAAGCACCACCCTCCGGTGTATTGGAAGCTTCAACTGTCCCGCCATGTTTCATCGTCAGCAATTTAACAATGTACAAGCCAAGTCCAGCATGTCCCTTACGCTGTGGTTGCAATCGATCCTCCTGATAAAATTTATCGAATAAAAAAGGAGTACTACTCTTCGAAAAGCCCGAACCGGTATCACTAACCTTCATCGTCCATTGAAGGTCTGTAATGCACAGCTCCCAATGAATTTCCCCATTTTCAGCGGTAAATCGGCTACTGTTGGAAACTACATTATCTACTATTTGTGAAATCCGATCAGGATCCATTTTAATAGTGGTTCGCTTCTGCCGAAGATCTTCATAGCTGCAAATAAAATGTAGCCTATATTGATGACAGAGCTGTTCATAGTCAGATACCTTGTCTCGAACGAATTGTTGCAAATCTACATCCTGCCATTGCAAACGAAACTCAGGCTTTTCCATTTCGGATACCTCATTGATTTCTCCAATCATTCTTGCTGCCCTTTGCGTATTCTTTTGTATAGTCAGTAAGTAGCTATCCAGCCGTTCCTGACGTTTTGGTCCGCCATTCATCAGTCCCTCTACATGTCCTTGAATGATTGCTAAAGGGGTTCTTAAATCATGAGCAAGAGCCGCTACCATATCCCGCCGTTCCTGCACCAAATGCATTTCCCTTTGTAGCGAATCAGATAAGGCCTGGCGCATATCTTCAAATGCCTGTGTAAGCTGAGTCAATTCCTGCGTGCCTTCATATGAAAATGTGAAATTCAAATCGCGTGACTGTACTCGCTTCGTTCCTTCTATTAATTGTTGTATGGGTGCATTTAGCTGTTTGTTAAATCGGTGGCCAAAAATCCATGCAAATACGCCCACTAGAATAAAAGGCAATAAAACCGTCATGAGTCTAAATATTTTTACAACAGGAGTTAACTTTGGAGTTGCCCCAGATATAGCCAGCTCATATTGGAGAACAATTGCACCTTGAAGCGAATCTGTTTCATCTACCAGCGGGAGAACATGCCTTATTTTATTTGCTTGGACATTTTTGATGGTATTTAGCATCGTAAGTAGCTGCTTTTGGTTTGAAATTGGCGATTGCTGTATCGTTCCGTACAGGTGCTTGCCATTTAACAGATAAATTGCATAGTCCATTCCTTCTAGAGGAATGACGTTCTCAAGCTCCTTCCTCTTTTCTTGCTGTAATAAACGACTTCCCTGCTCATTAATGTATGACCGGATAGCTGTCATCTGCTTTTCATAATAGTTGGCAGGTCTTATATATGAAGAGCCTGCTTTGAAGGAGGCCCAGAAAATGAAACTCCATGCCACAATCGTTATAATAAAGCTAAGTCCAAGCGTAAGGGTAAAATACATCAAAAATTGACGTTTTACTGTCCGTTTGCTTTTCATCTGCCCATACCCCATTTATATCCTACTCCCCATATGGTTTCGATAAAGCGATAGGCTGGATCAGCTGCAAACATCTTAGCACGTATATTTTTGATGTGCTCAGTTACAGTTGAGTCGTCACCTGTAGCATCAATCCCCCATACTTTTTGATAAATATGCTCTCGTGCAAACACCTGCCCGGGGTGAAGTGCTAACAGTTCCACGATAGAAAATTCCCTGAGCGTAAGTGGAATCAGTATCTCGTTACAACGCAGTTCATGTCCTTGTATATCCAGAGTAAACGGTCCAAATCGTATGATTCCGAGATTTTTCCGATTTAACAAGCGCTGCTCACGGCGCAAATGAGCGGCAATGCGTGCCTTAAGCTCCTGCAAGCTAAACGGTTTTACTAAATAATCATCTCCGCCTACTGCTAATCCGTATATGCGATCCGCCTCACTTTGTTTAGCGCTTACAAAAAGGATCGGTCCATCTACCCTATCTCTCATTTGTTTACAAAACGAAAATCCGTCTGTTCCAGGCATCATCACATCAAGCACAATCAGATCGGGCAGCTTCTCACTAATCATCAGAAACGCCTGTTCAGCATGTGATGCTGTCATGACTTCATAGCCTTCATCTTCTAACGCATCACGCATGAACGTTATCATATCTACTTCATCATCTACAAGCAAAATCGTCTGTTTCATCATGTCTCCTCCAGTCTAGTACATATCTAATTTGCATGGCTCTCATTCACATTAATAGAAAAAAAGAGTAGAACTGCTCAATCTGCCTTCTTTTCTACGTTTACGATGAAAAGGCAAGGCCCTCTCCCCTTAGAAAAGGAGAGAAGGCCTTAATTGATCCTTGTATTTATATGAGTTATCTTCCAGATGCTAGAATAGCTTTTTATTCAATAGACCCCAATAGCTGGTAGGCCTCTTCCTTTGTTTTAATTGATAATAGCTGTTCTCTAAAGCCTTCGTCCATAAGCTTGCGAGATAGCATTTGAAGAATTTTCAAGTGTTCATTTCCTTCACTTTCTTTTGGAACAGCGATCATAAAAATCAGCTTTGCATCGGACCCGTCAAGACTGTTCCAATTTACTCCGTCACGTTTAAGCCCAAACACTACGCTTGTTTTTTGGACGGTCTCCGATTTTCCATGAGGAATAGCAATGTTCATACCAATTCCTGTGGAGCTTTCTTGTTCACGGCTTAGTATCGCCTGCTTGAACTCGGAAGTAGAACCAATTGCTCCTGCACGATTCAACTTGTGGATCATTTCATCAATGACCTCGTCTCGTGTTGCACCTGCTACATCTACATCTATTAATTCTAAGCTGGTAATATCAGTTAACTTTTTAATTTCCACAGGCTCTACTTTTCTTTCTTCCTTAGGAAGGGTTTGCTTGGCTGTTGAATCAGCTACTGCTTTTGTAGCTGGAGCATCTCCTTTTTGTATATCTTTTTTTAAGATATTGACCAATACTGCTGTTACAATCGCACCTACAATAACTGCGATGAAGAACATCAATACATTATCAACAGCACCAAGTACAGCAACGATTGGTCCTCCATGTGCTACTTTATCTCCAACATGTCCCACCATAGCGATAACCGAACCTACGATGGAACCGATCATGATACTTGGAATAACGCGGAATGGGTCCTGAGCTGCGAACGGAATAGCTCCTTCTGTAATCCCAAATAACCCCATTGTAAATGTCGCTTTGCCTGCTTCTCGTTCAGCATCCTGATATTTTTTCTTATTGATAAAAGTAGCTAGACCCATACCAATTGGAGGGATACAGATCGCAACGGCAACCGCTCCCATGATATCATAGTTTCCCTCTGCAATCATGGCAGAACCGAACAAGAAGGCAACTTTATTAACAGGGCCACCCATATCAAAGGAAATCATAGCACCTAGGATAATGGCTAAGAGAATAGAGCTTGTACCTTGCATACCTGTTAACCACGCTGTTAAAGCCTCAAATACCTGTGCAATAGGAGATCCAATCACATAGACAAACACCAGACCTACAATCAGGGAAGCAAATACCGGAATGATAATGATTGGCATTATAGGCTGAATGGCTTTTGGAACTTTCATACTTTTAATTCCCAATGCTACATAACCTGCTAAGAAACCTGCAATAATACCACCGATAAAGCCAGCTCCGGCTTCACTTCCATAGAAGCTCCCATTCGCGGCAATTAAACCGCCAATCATACCGGGAGCTAGACCTGGTCGATCGGCAATACTAAAGGCAATAAAACCAGCAAGAATAGGAACCATGAAGGTGAAGGAGGCTGCGCCAAGCTTCTCAATTGTCTTCCAAAATGAAGCATCTGGAACAACCAAACCACCAGGTGTTTTTTCTCCACCAAGTGTCAAGGCAATGGCGATTAATAACCCGCCGATAACAATGAATGGAACCATGTAGGATACGCCACTCATCAAATGACGATAAAATGAGTTTTGCTTATCAGTTTTCTCAGTGGTCTTGTTCTCTACCGCGTTGGCTTGACCCTGATAGACAGGGACTTCTTCACTTGATACTAAATTGATTAGCTCTTCAGGCTTTCGTATACCATCCTGAACACCAACAAGCAATACCTTTTTCCCAATGAAACGATCCTTGTCGACCGTTTTATCAGCAGCAATAATGATACCATCCGCTTCACGTATTTCCTGTTCTGTAAATTTATTTTCTACTCCAATCGAGCCCTGTGTTTCAACTTTCATTTTAACACCTAATTTATCAGCAGCTTTTTGGAGATTTTCTGCCGCCATATACGTATGGGCAATTCCATTAGGACATGAAGTAATCGCTAAGAGTTTCATCACTAATCCCCCTTTATCTATTTCGAAACCGCTTACATATACTATACTGCGAAATCGATCGGACAAAAGTTTAGTTTTTTTCCGTAGTTTCCGGAAAAACGGATTTTATTTCCCTTGGAGTAGGCAAAGCAAAATGTGAGATTTTATTTGCTGTTGTGAAAATGAGATAGAAATTGCATGTTATCTGTTTCCTTTATAAGCGTTTGAATAAAGGCTGGCTGTTCACTGATAAACGATAATTCCCGGAATAATTGTCGCGTATCCTCTTGATCGTCATTCTTTACTGCCAGCATGAATACGAGTGATACCTTTTCCGATCCCCACTCAAGTGGTTCCTTCAATGTAGCAATCGCAATAGCTGAATGTCTAATCAATTTGGGATTACCATGTGGAATAGCGACACCTGAACCAATATTAGTCGATGACATCCTTTCCCGTGTAATAGCATGATGCATATATTCCTTCTCCACAAATCCTTTTTCATGTAAAACAGTTGCAAGCATTTCAATCAACTCATAGCGATGCTCAGCATCCTGATGTAAAAAAACTAAAAAAGGAGTGGTAAACTTCAAAAGCACAGATTCTTTCGGTCCCTGCTGTACAGGTTCATTCAGTTGTGTAATAAAATTCTCTAGTCTTTTTTCTTCTGTAGCCTCTACTAACGGAGAAATAACAATATAAGGGATATTTATTTCAGGCAGCGAAACAGTAGATATAACAAAGTCTACATCATGATTGGCAAGATACTCTTTTACATCAGCCTTAGCTAGACACGCTACAATCTGAATAGAAATAAATTTCCGTTCGAGCTTTGTTCGTAACAGTTGAGACATTCCAATCCCCATATGACAAACAATGACAACACTCTTTGTTTTTTCCCGATTGCTATGAAAGCGTTCAATGGAAGCTTGAAAATGTAACACAAGATAAGCTGCTTCCTCCTCAGGTATTGAAAGAGAGAGCGATTGGTAGACCTCTTCTAATACACAAAGCACCATATCAAACATATACGGATACATTCTCTTTATATCGCTTAGCATCGGATTCGATACAGGAAGACCGTAAGTAAGGCGATTTAAAGTTGTATATAAATGAACCTTCAAGCCGTCCAGTAAAGCTTGGTCATTCATAAATTCAATCATATTAAACTCAGACATGCGCGTAATCAATAGTGACAAAAGCTGTGAAAGAACTGGATTATTTTCAGTAAAATCATCTATTTTCAATGGTTCATTCTTTTGCTGATAACGAATTTTACCGCCCAAAATGTGTAAGGCCAGGTAAGTGATTTCAACCTCTGGAAACCTTACTGCAAAAATGGATTCCAGTGATGTAAGAAATTCAGCAGTCCATTCATATTCTTTTTTATCTTGTAGAAGGGTTCTTTCTTTCTCCGAGAGAGTAATAGGCTGTTTAAGCTTCGTTCGCCTAATCATCAGCAGAACATGTACAATCAATCCTTCCAGCGTTTCATCCGTAAAAAAGAAGGAATGTCGCTTTTGGAGCTGTTTTAATTCATTTTTGACAATCTCAACCTCATGGGATGAAAATTGCTCCTTAATAAATGAGTCACTAAGCTGAGAATTATTAGTCAATTGTGACAATCGGGCTAATGCTGTTCTTTTGGCTTTTTCGTTCCCTTCAATCATTAGACCTACTTTTTGCTTAGAGACCAACGTAAGTCCCCAAACGTTTAGCCACTTTTCAATTTTGTCCAAACTTTTTTTGACAACCGCTTTGTTGACAAAGTATTTGGAAGCAAGCTCCTGAACTGTTACAGGCTTTACATTCATAACTAACTGATAAGCTATTTCAAGAATCATTTTTTCATCAGATTCATATTTGACTGGATGATTCACCATGTGTAATTTGTGAAATAAGCTTGCTTTTTCATGCTCTTCTATCTCTAGGAAAACCCCTAATCCCGGTTTTCGGATTAAGGTGGCATTTGAATGCTCTCTAAGGTAATCCTGTATCCTTTTAAAATCATTGCGAATCGTCTTTTCCGAGCAGCCTACCTTTTCTGCTATCTCTTGTACTAATACATGCTGGTCGGATTGTGTTAATAGAATACGCAAGATCTCTATTTGTCTCGCATTCATTTGGTTCACCTGCTTATCTGCTAACAATGGTATATAGGTTATCTATCGGATTTAACATCACTTTTTATACCATAGAATTGGTGAAAATACTATATACCGCGCTAGCAATCGTCATACGAAAAGAACCAAATCATCTGTCTTGGTTCTTTTCGCAGGTACTATAGTTTCAAGCTATTTCTTCTTTATTATGAGAATATTGTATATAGTAGCTGTAGTATGTGTTAGCTAGCATGGTTACATGGGAGTGCATGTTGTTGTTCGCGACAAACTGCGCCAGATGAACCAAGCCGCACCCCCCCACAATATGATCGTTACAATACCTGATTCTCCAGCTATGTAAGTCCATCCCTCTGCTTTGGTTGTAAACAACTGCTCCAACCAACTTCGAGTAAGATTTATCATCGTATGACTGAGCACCGCTGGCCAGATACTACCGCTTGTAAGACGAATCCACCCTATAAAAATAGAAAGCGGAAAGATCATAATCGTAAACAGCAGTATTGTGACAATAAAATTCCCATCTTCATTATAGCCATTTAAGTAGAACGGATAATGAAATAGTGCCCATACTATAGAGGTTCCCAAAATTGCTCTCTTCATTCCATACGTTTCTGTAAGCTTGGGTTGTAGGTATCCTCTCCATCCAATTTCTTCACCGAATGCAAAAATCCCCATTGAGATCAGCATGACTGGGCTCCAAAATGCTTTTGTCATGTAACCAACATACTCAGGTACAGTAAATTGAGCAGCTCCGGTGTTTAAAAAATCAGCCGTTGGGAGCGCAATATAACCGATTCCCCAAGCCACTAAAAAGCTGATAAGAATTGGTAAACCTGAGAACCCTGCTAGAATGTACCACTTCCAATTCCCAAGCTTCCCGATTCCAGTGGAACGAATTGTAGCTTTACGTTCTGAAAAAAATAGAAGCATTAGCCCCAATACCAGCATAGGCGATAATTGAATGAGCCCGATTAGCAAATAAATCTTTGTAACATTAGCAAGCAAGGTCAATCCAAGAACCAGAGTACTATAAGCAATCGCGGCTTTTATTCCTTTTATTTTCATGATGAACCCTTCCTTTCCAGCTCTACGAACACGAATTCATCATAAATAGAAATTCTCAAGAATTTATAAAGTAAGAACAAAACGTGGATAACTTTACTAATTTTTTATATAATAGTTGCTAATTTTTAATATGCTTGATAAAATGTTATTTTTAACAAAACCACAATGTTGTTTTAATTTTTTTAAAGTCACAAAACCCCTTCCATAGATAAGGGGAAAAATACTGCAAAGGAGTGGTTACACTGGAAATGAATATAGGAAGAGAAATCAGGATGGAAGAAGCTACTGCCCCTACATTCCGCCAAGGCGTTAAGGATTGTATCCCTACCTTATTGGGCTACATTAGTATTGGACTAGCAGCTGGAGTAATTGGTGTCTCTTCTCACTTGAGCATTTTAGAAATTACTTTATTATCGGCTTTGGTATATGCCGGGTCAGCTCAATTTATCATTTGTGCCCTACTAGCAGCGAATAGTCCCTACTCAGCCATTATTGTAACTACTTTTATTGTAAACCTACGCAACTTTTTATTAAGCGCAACTCTGGCTCCCTCTTTCACCAAATATTCTTTATTAAAAAACATCGGAATTGGCGCACTGGTTACAGATGAATCCTTCGGTGTTGCTATCAATAAGATTACAAAGGGAGAGCAGATAAACGATCGCTGGATGAATGGTCTAAATCTTACCGCTTATATCATTTGGATCTTATCGTGTATGCTAGGAGCTATTCTTGGGAAATGGATTACGAATCCAATGGTATTTGGGTTGGATTTTGCTTTAACAGCAATGTTTGTAGCCTTGCTTGTCCTGCAATTGCAATCTATGGAGCCTTCAAAGCTCAAGCATTCTCTCAGTCTTGTTGTATATATGATCATAGCTATGCTGGTTTTATCCTTTCTGGTCCCTTCACACGTTGCAGTAATTTTAGCGACGGTTATTGTAGCTACTATTGGGGTGGTGACAGATAAATGAGCCTTAATCTATCCATTCTTCTTCTCATACTCGGTTGTACATTTGTAACAGTAATTCCGCGTATTCTGCCATTTTTAGTGGTTCGTAACTTACAATTGCCTGCCCCTGTACTTAAATGGCTTTCTTTTATACCTATTTGTATTCTCACAGCCCTCGTTGTGGAGAGTGTCATTGATAAAAGCAGTGATTCAATCGGAGTGAATTGGCTAACACTCATGGCGATTGTTCCGACTCTATTATTAGCTTTGCGGACGAAAAGCCTTGCCATTACTGTCATTTTCGGCGTTATTTTGATGGGATTACTAAGATTATGTAGTACATATTTATAAAACAAAATCCCCTTTGCTCAACAATAACGAAGCCATGCGTGCATGAACTTCATAATTGTTGACTCCAAGGGGATTTGATTTCTTTTTAGCTTGCTATCATCATGCTTTTTCTTCAAACAACCGAGCTATCTCGATAATAACATGAACAGCTTTTTCCATATTATCTACAGAAACATATTCGAATTTACCGTGATAATTTTCCCCACCAGTAAAAATATTTGGCGTTGGCAGACCCATATATGATAATTGAGAGCCATCCGTACCACCTCGGATCGGGTTGATTACCGGCTCGATATTGAGGTTTTTCATCGCTTCATAGGCAATGTCAACAACTTCCTTAACCGGTTCAATTTTATCGCGCATGTTGTAGTATTGATCATTGAGTTCAAAGCTGATATTTTCTTCGCCGTATTTCTCCTGCATCTTTTTCACGATGCTTGTTACTTTCTCTTTTTTGGCATTAAAATGATCTTTATCAAAATCTCTAATAATGTATTGAGATTTACTTTGTTCGACATCACCGTTTATTGAGCTAAGATGGTAAAAGCCCTCATAGCCCTCTGTGTACTCTGGCGCCTCTTCTTCAGGAAGTTGTGCATGGAATTCCATTGCTAGCTTACTAGCGTTTAGCATTTTATTTTTGGCTGTTCCAGGATGCGTGCTAACTCCCCTAAAAGTAAGCTTGAGCTCTGCGGCGTTAAAGCTTTCATACTCCAAGCCACCTAGCGGCCCTCCGTCCATTGTGTACGCAAATTTCGCACCAAAAGCTGCCACATCAAAATGAGCCGGCCCTCTACTGATTTCTTCGTCAGGAGTGAATGCCACCCTAATTTTCCCATGTTTAATTTCCGGATGCTTTAGCAAATAATCCATGGCGGTCATAATTTCAGTAATACCCGCTTTATCATCTGCTCCAAGCAAGGTTGTCCCATCGGTCGTAATCAATGTGTGACCCTTGTAGGACGGTAGCTCTGGGAATAATTCCGGTGATAAAACAACGCCCAGTTCTTTATGTAGCGTAATGGCTTTACCGTCAAAATTTTCGTGAACCTGCGGATTAACATTTTTGCCTGTAAAATCCGTGGCAGTATCTAGATGGGATAAAAAGCCGATTACGGGAACTTGCTTATCCGTATTTGCAGGGAGTGTCGCCATGACATATCCATTTGCATCCATCGCAACCTCTGAAAGTCCCATCGCCTTTAGTTCTTCAACTAGCAATTTACCCAGCTCTAGCTGACCTGGTGTAGACGGAACTGTCTGGCTCTGGGCATTGGATTGTGTATCAATCTTTACATATCTTGTAAAACGCTCTATGATATCCTGCTTCACTCAAATTCACTCCCTTTTTCATTACATCTTTTTTTATTATACCGCTTGATGGGCGATATTTCCATTTGGTACTCCTATTGCTAACCTATCAACTGGAATGGGAGGATTACCGGATTACCTACAATACAAGCATTCCTATATGCGGAGTAGTCTTCTATCTTGTGTTTTAAGGCAATTTACATTCCAAAATAAAAGCTGAAGGGAAACAATTACTGAAGAATCTATATGATGAAAAAATGGAGCTAGGCAGTAGTATCCTCGGCATAATTTAAGTTTTACTAAAAAATATTTGACATTTTTCTCAGAAAAGAGTAAAGTAAAAAAAGCTTAAGCAACCGAGAATAAAATATGAAACCTTCTTATCAAGAGAGGCGGAGGGACTGGCCCTTTGATGCCTCGGCAGCGGACTCGTATTTAGAGTGCTGTGCCAAATCCAGCAAGCATGTGCTTGAAAGATGAGAAGAGTGATTCTTATCCCATATAAGACCTCTTCTCACAAGAAGAGGTCTTCTTCATTTTTTCTCAGAAAAAGTTTAGAAATAGAGAGGGTGTTATTGATGAATCAGACAAAAGGAAGTGCGTTGGCTTTATTGCCGCTTGGTATATTTTTAGCACTATTTATTGGCTCTGGAATTATTACTGGAGATTTTTATCAGCTGCCAATCATTGTTGCTATTTTGATCGCGAGTACGGTTGCATTAGTAATGAACCGAAAAGATAGCTTTACCACAAAGGTAGAACGATTTGCTAAAGGAGCAGGCAATCCAAATATCGTTATTATGTTATTAATCTTTGTGTTAGCTGGTGCGTTTTCTCAAACAGCTAAAGGAATGGGCAGTGTTGAAGCTACCGTAAACCTAGCCCTTTCCGTTTTGCCTCAGGGTCTTCTAGTTGTTGGTTTATTTGTAATCGGATCATTTATTTCACTCGCAATGGGGACATCCATGGGCACTATTGCTGCATTAGCTCCAATTGCCGTAGGAATCAGCCAACAAACTGATATCTCTGTTGCATTCACAATGGCTACTGTTGTCGGAGGAGCTATGTTCGGAGATAATTTATCATTTATTTCTGATACGACAATTGCCGCGGTACGCACGCAAGGAACAGAAATGAAAGATAAATTCAAAACCAACTTTTTAATTGTATTACCAGCCGCCATTTTAACATGCATCCTATTAATCGTGCTTACATTAGGAAGTCATACAAATATTACAGTTGGAACCTTCAATTGGGTCAAAGTGTTACCTTATGCAGGAGTGCTGCTTGCGGCCTTGCTAGGCTGGAATGTACTTGTGGTTCTAATGGGAGGAACTGTTTTATCAGGTGTCATCGGAATGTTAGATGGAAGCTACACACTTGCCACTTTCTTCAAAAATGTGACGCTAGGGATTAGTGGAATGATGGAGCTTGTATTGCTAACCATGCTCATTGGCGGAATGATTGAGATTATTCAACATAATGGCGGGATTCAATATCTATTACATGTATTGACGCGTAATATTCGATCAAAAAAAGGCGCAGAATTTGGTATTGCTGGTCTTGTGAGCCTGACAAATATGTGTACAGCTAACAATACAATCGCTATTATTTTCGCAGGTCCGCTTGCTAAAAATATTTCAGATCAATATGAAATCGATCCAAGAAAATCTGCAAGCTTACTAGATTTATTTTCGTGCAGCGTACAAGGGATCATTCCTTACGGAGCCCAAATGTTAACGGCAGCAGGATTTGCTTCGCTTTCACCAATCGAACTATTGCCATTTGCTTTTTATCCACTGCTAGTTGCTGTTTGCGGCATCGTGTCAATCGTGATTAACTTTCCACGTTTTTCATCGAATGCCAAAAAAGCTAGTATCATAAAACCTCTGAATGAAAAAGAAGAAGCCCTATATAAGACATCCTAGTGGTTATTCTCCTTGCATCACTAGCAATTCACACGAGTTATGCTACTTACTTCAGAATATCGCTATAATAAATGTCAGGAAAACGAAATACGTAGAATGAAAAAAGCGGTAGGTATTAACCTACTGCTTTTCTATTGATCATTTTTTATCCTTAGCTGTCACTCTAATCGTTCATGTATCTACGCTTAAACAAGACCAATATTTTTTTGAGTCACTATCCTCCTTTATTCTTGTTGTTCTCACAACAGTTCTTTCATAGTGAAACGTAAAAAGCTACCTTCCATAAAGGAAAGGTAGCTTTACTTTCTACGCACGTATTTTTATCGTGCTTCATTGAATGAAATAAACTCTTTAGTTCTTTTTTTTTAAAACAAGATCACGGACCATTTCAATCGCTTTCTCTTTTCCAAGCGGGAAGGTTCCAAGAGACCATGTAGGGTTATCTAGCATATAAACATGTCCATTTTTAACCGCTTTTAGCTTACCCCAAAGCTCTGATTTCTGCATATCATCCAGCTTTTTCTGTGCAACAGCAAGATTGCTACCGTATAATCCTAAGAAAATATAGTCTGGATTAAACTTATACAGGTTTTCAAGCGATACGATTTCTACAAGCTTTTCTTTCGGAGCTCCTTCTGCCATAGGCAAACCTAAATCAGTAAATAAAACGTCTCCTAAAAGCGCCTTACCATAGATACGATATTGGGAAGCGTTTGTAACATATAGAGCAAATGTTGCATCCTTCGATTGCTTTTTAATTTCATCCCCAATTTGTTTCGCTTTTGCATCATATTGAGCAAGCCATTCGTTCATTTCCTTTTCTTTGCCTAAAATACTTGCCATTTCCGGGAATCTTTCACGCCAAGTGTAAAAGTCTCCTTCAAGCTGAACGGTTGGTGCAATTTGCGTAAGCTGATCGTAAAGCTTTTCAGTGCGGTTGCTTGTAAGAATCAAATCCGGTTGCAAGGCCATTACGTCTTCTACTTTAACTGAACTAGTTTCAACTAACGCTACTCCGTCAAGCTTTCCTTTTAAATAATCCGGTAAATCAGGTCCTGAAGTAGACATCACAGGCTTGATCCCCATAATTAATAATTCTTCGGTTGCATAAGCAAGGTCAACAACACGTTTTGGATGTACAGGAATTTTCACTTCTCCGCGGGAGGTTTTTACCGTTTTAAACTCAGTGTCCCCTGCTTGTTGGGATGCTCCTTCCTGATTACTTGCTACTGAAGCCGATTCCTTCTGACTGCAGCCTGCAAAAACAAACAATAGTACAAAAATAATCATTACATTCATAAAACGTTTCATAGATTGATCTCCTTTTTTATCTATTAGCACAATAGATGTGCCCTACGAGTTACTACAAAAAACCCCATAGTTTGTTAGGTTTTCGTTTTCATCAAAAGATAGATGAAATAAGGTGCCCCAAGAACAGAGATTACGATACCAACTGGAACTTCTGTACGCGTTAGTATATTACGTGCTACTAAATCGGCCAACAATAGCAGTAATGCCCCGACAAGCGTAGCAGTAGGGATGAGAAATTGATGCTTCGGTCCAACCAGTTTGCGGGCGATATGTGGTGCAACCAGTCCGATAAACCCAATACCTCCACCAGCCGCAACGCAAGCTCCAGCAAGTCCGGCACTCACAAAAATTAATTTTCCACGCTCTCCTTCTACTCTCATTCCAACACCAGTTGCTAATTCATCGCCTAGATTAAGTACATTCAGATATCGAGCTTTCCATATCGCATACGGAACAAGAATGAGAATCCATGGAAGTATGGCAATAACAAAGGTCCAACTGGTTCCCCACAGGCTGCCTGCAAGCCAGACTGTAGCATACATGAAATTTGCAAATGCAAGCTTTAGTGACACAACAGTATTTATCGCACCGATTCCAGCCGACACTGCTATCCCTACAAGAATTAAGCGAATTGGGGTAATCCCTCGCTTCCAAGCAAGCATAAAGATAAGCAATGAGGTTACACCGGCTCCAATTAAGGCAACTAACGGAATCATCATAACAGGCAGAACATTCTTAATATCCTTTGTTTCAAATGCAAAATACATGAATAGCACTACAGCCAATCCAGCTCCTGCGTTAATCCCCAGGATACCCGGGTCTGCCAATGCATTTCGAGATAAACCCTGTAAAATTACACCAGAAACCGCAAGTCCACTACCAATGAGCAAAGCAATGACCAAACGTGGCATGCGAAACTGAAAAAGTACCGTTTCTTGCTGACGCGTTCCACCATTTAGCAACGTCTCCCATACTTCCAATGGTGAAATAGGAATTGAACCTGAATTTAAGCTAATTAAGATTACGGTAACAATCATAGCAACAAGCAATCCCATGATGAGAGGCGCGCGTTTGTATAAAATTGATTGCATCATAAACTCCTTCCTTCCCTACGAGCCATATAAAGGAAGAACGGTACACCAATAACAGCTGTAACAGTACCGATTGGTGTTTCATATGGCGAGTTGAACCATCTTGCTGCAATATCTGCAAAGGTAACAAGTACACCACCAAATACTGCCGAACAAGGTATGATCAACCGATAATCAACACCAACAATCGAACGCATGATATGGGGAATAATCAATCCTACAAACCCAACTCCCCCCGCAACAGATACGGCTGCCCCTGTCATGAACAATACGATTATCGTGCAGCATGTCTTAATCAACATGGTTCGTTGCCCAAGTCCAATAGCTACGTCTTCACCAAAACTAAGAACCGTTACATAGCGTGACAGCATGATCGACAATAGAAGGCAAACGACACTAACTGGCAAAATCATGCCAATCGCATCCCATCGCACCATTGTTAAACCGCCCGCTGCAAAAAAGCTCATATCCTGAGCGATTTTAAAATAAATCGCTAGTCCAGTTGATAGAGCACCAAAGAGAGTGCTTACCGCTGTACCAGCCAAAACAAGCTTAACTGGTGACATCCCTCCCGGTGACAGCGCACTGATAGCGTAAACAACCATGACCCCAACCGCAGCTCCACTAAAAGAAAAAATAACCATTTCAAAATAATTAATGGCTGGGAAGAGAATCATAGCGATCGCAATCGCCAGACCTGATCCTTGTGACAGACCCATAATGGAAGGAGTTGCTAATGGATTACGAGTGATTCCCTGCATAATTGATCCAGATACCGCAAGGCAAGCGCCGACAAAAATTCCACTTAATGCTCTTGGCATTCGCAACTCGTATATGAGTAGATGTGCAGGTGAATCAGAGTTGAAAAAAAAGATCATATCCCATACTTCTCGGAACCCGACGTCTGCGGCACCATATGAAATAGACAGTAAAAATCCGAGCACTAGCAGGAAAACACCAATCGTGAGCATCATACTTGCAACCATAAAACGCGGTGCTTTATCTACTGCTCTGGATAAAGAATGAGCCGCTCCTTCTTCTGACATCAGTATAACCACCTTTATGTACAATAAAAAATTGCAAAAAGCATTAAAAACACGATATTGATAATCATTATCACCTGTTGGCCAGTACTTATTTTAGCAAATATAACCTATATGTCAAGTGTGTTTATTGTTAATAAATCTATCAATTGAGATTTGTCACTGAGAAGCTATTCAAATGATTGTACCTTTGACCTAGATTGATGATTGTTTATAGAATCACTGAGAAAATAAAAATAGAGGAATGTTTAAAAAACAATCCTCTTGAAAAGCAAATGATCTATTCCATTTGACTTACACAAAATGAAAACGCCTTCAATAATCGACCTCATTATCCGGTAATTTTGTTACCAGCTTAGCAATGTCCCTATAAAACATCGTAATATCCGAGAAGCCAAGTGAATCAGATATACTTAATCCAATTAAATCGAGATGATCCCAGCCTGCTTTTTTACCCAAATAGTTCCATTTTCCGATTTGCGCTTTCTGTCTGTATGGAACAATTTCATCTGTTTCTGGACCGATCATAGAATTTGTATTAATAACCCCATCATTTTCCCACCATGATTCATCAATAATCGGGCGATTTTGATCGTTTCGCAAATATGATCCCATAAAGAGCGCATTTCCCAATAATGCTTTATTCATTGATAGGATGGGGATATGCACTCCTGTCAATATTCCTGGCTTTGTTGCGCTGGCGCTATAAGAAAAATAATAGACATCTGGTTGAGTTTTTACCCAGCTATTCAATTCCTGGGCCCCATCTGTACTAAGATCCCATTGGCAGGTATCTTTGGTATCACTCCAAATGGGGCTATTCCATACACGCTTTGAATAGCTAACAAACGATTCGCCCTTCTTTTTCTTAATCCCCCATTGATCCAGTTTAAAGTCATACACCGTGTAGTCTGCACTATGCAGAAAAAAGGCAGTAGCAACAAGAAGATCCTTAGCAAATGGAATAAACGTTCCTACACCATCAGCAAGGGTTGTCCCATTGTGAGGACTAGCAAGTGTTGTAACACTCCGAACAAATGATTTCCCGCCTTCAAACAAAGGAGACAATTCTACTTCAGGATGCTGATTTTTATATTCCTGCTCCTCACGACTACCTTCTTTTAATAATTGGACAAGAGTACGGCTTGTCTGGCCCCCCATACTGTGACCGACTAGATGCACTTTATTGTCCTCATCCCAATTCACATTAAATCCTTCATACGTACGTCCAAAACGGGCATGTCCATGTTCCTCGGCATGAGCCGCTCCATAATCCACTGTTCCCCCATTTATTTGAGCATACAACTCACAAGCACGATCCCAGTTACTTGAAACAGGCCCTACAGCCGAGGTAAATACTTGGTAGCCATCTGTTTTTAGTTTTTCCTGTATGTCATGAAATCCACCCCAATACTTAAAACCAAGTACCTCTTCTCTTCCCCAGCCTAGAAACCCATTTACTAGGATGATCGGTTCTTTGTTATTATTTTCTGAAAATTCCTCCGCCTTAACAGCAGGTAAAAATCCAAAACAGGCATACGTCATCAATGAAATAACCAAGAGCAACATCGCTTTTTTCATATTCCTTCTCCTCCTATCAATTTGGATTTGAATGATGATACACCCGTGCAAAACATAATAGGAAAACAAAACACCTAGAACAAGACAGCTACCACCTAGAACCTCCTTTCATCTGCAAACTTTTTCCTACAAAATACCATCTATTACTAACATATATTATCTTATTAATTTTTACAATATTTTACAATAAAAATAATTTGGATTATTTTTATCAATGGGTGCAATTTGATGAACTAGTAAACTATGTAAATACTCTAGTAAACAAAGCTCCTGATGCAAATCATTAGAAATGAAAAAACGGCTCTGCCGCAAAAGCTGCGAATAGAGCCGTTTGATCGAAAGCAAATCTTATGCTTGATGAATCATGATCACTGCACTGCTGTCTATGACATTACGAGCACTTGGAAAATCCGCAAGTTGTGCATGTCTTACATCCTTCTGCATGCAATAATGTCGCAGAGCCGCACGATGGGCAGAAGTCTTTGTGATCAGCATCGCCGTATACGTCGTGATGCGCCTCTCCCTTGTCTGGAGCTGAGGTGATTGAATAGCTGCTAGTAGCTGCTACTGCCTGATGCTCGTCTTCCCCGTCAAGATGCATTTCTAACGCTTTTGCTACAGCATCTGGGATGGATTCCACACGGTTTGCTCCAAAACCAACTGCTCCTGAGCCGCCAATCCCTTTTAAATGTTTAATTAACAACCGGGCCTTGTTGCCATCTGGTAACTCTCCAAAACGTAGGAATAAGGTGGATACACGCCCTAAAGCCTCTGACATTGCAAACACATCGCTTCCGGCTTTTCCTACATTCACAATCACTTCAAACGGAGCATGATCTACATCGTTGATCGTAATATACGCTTTTCCAAGTGGTGTGTTCATTTTATAGGTAGCACCACTTAAACGTTTCGGACGTTTATTATAAGCACGTTCTGTAGCTCCATCCCTTTCGCTCTTCACACCCTGAGCCTGACCAGCAGATGCAGCTTCCTGGCTTGTTTTTGGCTCTGAGTCCTCTAGTTCGTTTGCTGATGCTTGATCGTTGCTTGCTCCTACCTTCTCTTCCTTTTTCTCCGTAGACAATACCTGTACATCACGGCTGCCATCTCGATAGATTGTTACCCCTTTGCAACCCAAGTCAAAAGCCAGCTCATACAAATTCTTTGTATCTTCTACTGTGAAATCGTGTGGAGCGTTAGCTGTCTTCGAAATGGAAGAGTCCACCCATTTTTGAATTGCGGCTTGAACACGTACATGATCTTCAGCGGCTAAGTCCATCGCACAAACAAAAAACTCTGGCAGGTCTTGACCCGGATGGGCATCCATCCATTCCTGAGCGATCGGCACGTACTGTTTATCAAAGCCAAGGCGACTTTGACGGAAGTATTCGAATGCATAATACGGCTCAATCCCTGTAGATGTACCTACCATCGTTCCAGTAGACCCCGTTGGCGCCTGTGTTAATAAGGTTACGTTGCGAACTCCTTTTTCACGTATTGCTTCTCGTACTTCTTCATCAAACTGTTTCATAAAGCCGCTCATGAGATATTTTTCTGCATCAAATTTAGGAAAACTGCCTTTTTCCTTTGCAATATCAGCAGATGCCAAGTATGCTTCGCGGGCGATAAAGTTATAGAGCTTGTCCAAAAAATCTAAAGACGTAGGACTGCCATAACGAATCCCTAATTTAATCATCATTTCGGCAAGCCCCATGGTTCCTAATCCCACACGACGCTCTGACTGCTGATTTTCTCTGTTCTCTTCAAAATGATAAGGAGTGGCGTCAATTACGTTATCCAAGAAACGGATCGAATAACGAACAGCTTCACCTAGGCTTGTCCAGTCTACCTCATTATCCAGAACAAATTTAGATAGATTTAACGAGGATAAATTACATACGCCCCAAGCTGGAAGTCCTTGCTCCCCGCACGGATTCGTACAAATAATTGGGTTAAAATACCAGCTATTAGACATGTCATTATAATACTCTGTAAATACAACACCAGGCTCAGCCGATTTCCATGCAGATTCAATGATGGTATGCCAAATCTCCCGGGCACGGACGGTCTTAACCAATTTGACGGGTTTGCCTAGCTCCTCGCGCCATTTTTTCATGTTTCCGTCCCACAATGCATCATAGTCCGGATCATTTACATCTGGAAACACGAGCTCCCAGTCTAAGTCCTCTTTTACAGCTTTCATGAAGCTATTGGAGATACAAACCGACAGATTGGCATTTGTAACAAGACCCATTGTTTGTTTTACCGTAATGAATTCCATAAGGTCTGGATGCCAATCATTCATCATTAGCATAAGAGCACCGCGGCGTGATCCCCCCTGCTCAATTAGACCTGTGGTATAGCTAAACAACCCGCCCCAGGATACTGAGCCACTTGAGGAACCATTGACTCCACGTACCAACGCACGCCGAGGACGGAGGCTGGATAAGTTAATACCTACACCGCCTCCACGTGACATGATCTCTGTCATTTGTGTCAGAGTATCCATAATGCCACCTCGTGAATCATGCGGTGACGGAATTACATAGCAGTTAAAGAGGGTTAATTCTTCGCTTGCTCCTGCACCTGCTGCAATGCGGCCGCCTGGAACTAATTTCCAATCGTCTAGCAATTCACGAAATTTGCTAGTCCATTCTGCTTGTTTTTCTTCTGTTTTCTCTACAGAAGCAATTGCGCGAGCCAAGCGATCCCACATTGCTTCCGGCGTTACTTCAATTGGACGGGTAGTTTTTTCTACCGTTGTGGTAATGGTATCTCCGTTTCTTAGTAGAATGGATACTTGATTTCCCTCCAGGGCAACAATTTCACCCACTTCTTTTTGCGGAAATTTCGGGTCATCCTTGGTTAATACAAGAACGGTATCTCCAACCTTTGTATTTATGTAATCCAGATCTTTCATTGCATAGCGGTCCAAAAAGATCTTTTCACTTAGCCCTTCCAATGGCTTATATTCTACTAAACCCACGGTCTTTTCCCCTCCAAAATTTATTTCAAATTGACCCTCTCAGATCATTTTGTTATCTTTATGTAAGACGGTTTTAACGATACCATACGCCCGTCCACAAATCAATATATTGACTATATAAGAATTTTTTTCGACATTTATCACTAGATATTGTGTTACTATCATCCTATTCCCTTGGGAGGAACTTTCATGTATTATGTAGATGGAGCTTGGTATAAACCAGATGAGCCTGCTATTTTTCCAGAGGATCGAGGCTATCAGTTTGGGGACGGAATTTATGAGGTTGTGCGTATCTATAATGGTCGCTTCTATCAGTGGGACGAGCACATGCTTCGCTTGGAACGCAGTGCAAAGGAGCTTTCTCTAACGATCCCCACTCGCACAGAATTAACCGAAATTGCTCATAAAGTCCTTAGACAGTATTCATTGCAATTTTCTGAAGATGCAATCCTTTACATGCAAATTACTCGTGGAGTGTCAGAGCGACAATTTACATTCCCGTCAAATACCCGCCCTATTTTAACGATGTATGCTGTCACTAAATTACGCCCGATTCAACAGATGCAAAATGGTTTAAGGGCTGGACTTGTCGATGACATTCGTTGGTTGCGTTGTGATATTAAAAGTCTTAATCTGCTCGGTGCCACTTGGGCTAAACAGCAAGCGACAGAGCAAGGAGTGGACGAAGCCATTCTTCACCGAAATGGAACCATTACGGAAGCTACTTCAGCAAATCTATTTGCTGTGAAAGATGGCAAAATACATACCCATCCAGCTACTAACCTAATTTTGCACGGGATTACGCGGCAAACTGTTATTCAATTAGCCAAAAATCTGGGCATCCCGGTTGTAGAAGAAGCATTTTCTGTGAATTTTGCTCAATTGGCCGATGAATTATTCATCACTGGTACTACTAGCGAAATAACTCCCATAATTGAGCTTCAAGGTACGCCTGTAGGAAATGGTAAAGCGGGTACGATCGTTCAACGTTTACAAAAAGCCTTTGAAGAGCACATCGCTATTGACAGTAATAGCATCACGAAGTAAAAGACAGGGTGTACATCTTTTTTTAAAAGAGTCCTCTTCTATAAGCGAAGGTATTTTTCTAGTAAAAAAGCCGTTCTCCTCGTTGATGTCTGAGGGAACGGCTTTTTCTTACGCCTACAGTATTTTTTTGCTTCCGCTTATGTTTATTTTCTCCAAAGCTTCATTGTGTTTGACCATAGTTCAAGAAAAGTGGCTTCAGGTGCTTCTATCGGCGGAAATTCCATTCATCCGTACTATAACGATTTTCCGCTAATTCTTTTGCCAATTGCTGCTCTTCGGCTGTCAAATCCATCGGGACAAGCTCAATGCCCAGGCCCTCGGCAAACCCTTGATAAAAAGCTTCAATCGCTTCTTCTAAAGAAATAGGTTTTGAACTTACTTCGTTTATCGTAACGGCTTTTTGTTTAAAGCTATTCATCATCCGTTCCTTGACACGTTCACTCGGGAAGGTTAACAGAGAAAATAGCAGATCAACATCCATATCCAACAAGATGGAGCCATGCTGTAGGATAACGCCCTTCTGACGTGTTTGTGCGCTGCCTGCTACTTTTTTTCCTTCTACCACTAATTCATACCAGGAAGGGGAATCAAAGCATGCAGACGAGCCTGGAGAATCGTATTTTGCCTTCTCCTCCTCTGTAGCAAGCGACACCATCTCCGCTTTTAACCCTAGCTTCTGAAATCCATGTAATAAGCCCATGGAAATCACCTTATAAGCTTCTGTGACGCTTTTTGGCATCTGCGGATGGTCTTCAGATACAATCACACTATAGGTAAGCTCAGCATCATGAAGGACTGCTCGCCCTCCTGTCGGGCGTCGAACCAATCCAAGTCCAAGGCGCTTCACTTCATCAATATTGATCTCTTTTTCCATTTTTTGAAAATAACCGATGGAGAGAGTTGCCGGGTTCCATGTATAAAAACGAACGGTAGGCGGTACTTTTCCTTGGCTGTGCAAAGTTAAAATGGCTTCGTCAATTGCCATATTCATTTCAGGTGACATAGGCGGAGTCACCACATAACGCCATTTTTCCATTTCCATGCTAAATACCTCCCATATATCTACGTCCAATCAAGCGGCTGGGAGCAATCTTGTTAATGAGGACTGCTCGCACTCTATATCTGTCGCAAACAACGCTGCTTAGACATCGTACACTCCTCATTGTAAGGCTTCTATAGAGTAAGAGACAAGCGCCAACTGTCGAGCGCCTGTCTCACTCTATATTTCTTGATTACATTTATACTTTAAAATTGTTCATTACAGTCTGCATATCATTGGTCATTTCTGACATAACTTCTGCTGTCGTGGCCACTTCCTGTGAGGAAGCTGTTGTTTGTTCAGAAGTGCTGGCAATCTCTTCTGTTTTCGCAAATATTTCTTCCGCAACGGCCGTACTATTTTCTACTCTTGCAGAAATGGTTTCTTTTTCTTGAAGGATATGGCCGGCGCTTTGACTTAGATGATGAATTTTCGGTCCGATATCTTCTACAGCTTTTGTAATGCTGGCAAAGGAATGTAATGCATTAGCAATATCGTTTTTCTGCGTATACATTTCCGTCTGCATGTCATCTGCTGTTTGCAACATATGCTCGGAATCCTTAGAAATCGTACCAATCTGGTCACTAATGCGTTGGGAGAAAATGCGAGATTGTTCTGCTAGCTTTCTCACCTCATTTGCTACTACTGCAAAGCCCTTTCCATGTTCACCAGCACGTGCCGATTCAATTGCTGCATTTAAGGCTAGTAAATTAGTCTGATCCGCTATCGTATTAATTAAACCTGTAATTTCATCAATCTTGTTTACATTCTCATTTACTTTAGTGATATTTCTAATTAGTCCTAAGAAGACTTCATTGGTATGCTCCACAGATTGAGCTGCTTTATTCATATGTATGTCGCTTTCGCGTGCTACGTCTTGAATATCACGAGTTAATCCATCGACTACTTGAATAGATTGGACAATTTCCGTTAGCTGTTCGCCGAATTCAGCCATGGTCTCAGCGATCGCTACTAGGTCTCTGGTTTGTTCTCCCACCCCTGTAGAGGTTTCATGGACAGATTGTGAGACGGTTTCAAACGCCGCACTTAACTGCTCCGATATAGCACTTAAATTAAGTGAAGCCTTTGTTAAATCATCTGATTTTCGTTGTACAGTCTCAATCATTGCTGAGGTATTTACGACGGCATTCGCCAATGCCCCTCTCATTTTACCAAACTCCGTATTGTCAGCTTCCTCAATCTTAATGGTAAGATTCCCTTTTCCAAATTCTTCACAGTACTGAATCATTTCTGTAGCAGAATTATTAATGGATGTAGAAAGAATATATGATACCAAAACAACGATAAAAATAACAGATCCCATTAAAATAGCATAGTAGTTCCAGGCGTTCTCATATTTTTCTGTTGCATCTGAGTCTAGCTTGTCTCCATTTGTTGTTAAGTAAAGAATGAGGTCATTTACATTTTTATCCAACTTAATCGCATAATCGGCAAAGGTCTGCTTAACATCTTGCGGGACTGGGTTGTTTGCCTTTAAATACGTATCGCGAATCGTCACCCAATTTTCAAGATAGCCACGCAATAATTGATCGATCTGCGTCTTCTTTTCTCGGTCAAACTCATATTCTTCCCGATTCGTAAAGTAATCAGCTTCCGAAGCTAAAACAGTATTGTACAGCTTATCAATCTCGTCATAATTTTTTGCATCATACTCACTTATTGTTTGCAGAACAGCAAATCTTAGCTTATAAAAGTCTGAACGTAAATTATTGGCTTTCACTAATGGATCTACGACATCTCGATTAATTAACGTAGATGAATCATTAATATCTTTCATAAAATACATTCCTAGCCCACTCATAATCAAGCTGAACAGTAAACCAATCGCAACAAGGATACGAATATTGGTCACTAGGCTAATTTTCTTACAAATATTAAATACTTTCATTCGGTATGATTCCCTCCAGTCATTCCTATACACTTTTATATCGGACGAAAGTATCAAAATAAATGATAAATATGTTACAAATTTGAGAACTATTTTTGAATTCCCGGATATCTCGACACCAAAAACAGCCGATTTTCCCACAGCAAATGGGGGAGAATCAGCACTTTCGCATCAAAAATATTGCTTTTAAAAATGTCGCTTTTATTTACACGTAAACCAGCATATACCTACAAAAAGCTCCTACTCATTAATTAGGAGCTTATACAAAAACATCCCGTGTAACCTATTAGAGGACACGGGATGTTTGATTCCAACATATAAATCTTTAAGCTTCAGGCTGGTAGCGCAAGATTGGTTTTCTTGCTGCTGTTGCTTCGTCAAGTCGTCTTACTACTGTTGTATGAGGTGCTTCCTGAACCAATTCTGGATTTTCTTCGCATTCTTTGGCAATCTGCAGGAGCACCTCGATGAATTCATCAAGCGTTTCCTTGCTTTCTGTCTCAGTTGGTTCAATCATTAAGCATTCATCCACAATCAATGGGAAGTAGATTGTAGGTGGATGATAGCCGAAATCTAGTAAACGCTTAGCCATATCAAGCGTACGTACCCCTAATTTCTTCTGACGAACGCCAGAGAGAACAAATTCATGCTTACACACTCGATCAAAAGGTAACTCAAATGCAGTAGCTAACTTACGCATCATATAGTTAGCGTTTAACACAGCGTTTTGAGACACCTGCAGCAAGCCATCTGGTCCCATCGTGCGTATATAGCTGTAAGCGCGAACCAAAATGCCAAAGTTTCCATAAAAACCTTTTACTCGGCCAATAGAAGCTGGGATATTGTAATCGAGTGTAAAAGTGCCTTCATCAGTCTTCTTCACCATTGGCTTTGGCAGAAATGGAATCAAATCTTCTTTTACGCCAACCGGGCCTGCTCCTGGACCACCGCCACCGTGAGGACCTGTGAAGGTTTTATGCAAATTCAAATGCACAACATCAAAGCCCATATCGCCCGGGCGAGCAATTCCTAAAATGGCGTTTGCATTCGCTCCGTCATAGTACAGTTTTCCACCTGCTTCATGTACGATCTGAGCCATTTCCACAATATTTTCTTCGAATAGACCTAAAGTATTTGGATTCGTGAGCATCAAGGCTGCTGTATCTGGCCCTACTACCTGACGCAAAGCTTCAATATCAACAAGTCCACGCTCATCGGATGGAATTGTGATTGTTTCCAATCCCGCAATCGTTGCAGATGCAGGATTTGTACCATGTGCAGAGTTTGGCACAATGACCTTCGTACGCTTTTCTCCCCGACTTTCATGATAAGCCCGAATCAATAGCAACCCTGTCCATTCTCCTGCTGCACCTGCCGCAGGTTGTAAGGTAACGGCGTCCATGCCTGTGATTTCAGCCAGCTCATTTTGTAGATTATATAATAATTCCAGTGAACCTTGTACCGATTCCTCCGGTTGATAAGGATGCACCTGAGCAAATCCAGCATAACGAGCAATATCTTCATTAATTTTTGGATTGTACTTCATCGTGCAAGAGCCTAATGGATAGAATCCATTGTCAATACCATGATTCCGACGCGATAGTTCGGTATAGTGGCGCACTAATTGCAACTCGGAGACTTCTGGCAATTCTGCTGGCGTTCTTCTGATCAAATGCTCTGGAAAATAAGAGGAGATCTCAGCTTCAGGAACATCATTTTTTGGTAAGCTATAAGCTACACGTCCTGGCTTGCTCATTTCAAAAATGATCTCTTTTTGTTTATCGTTACGCATGTAGGATCGCCTCCAATTCTTTTGCCAACTGATCAATTTCTGCTTTGGTTCTCAGCTCTGTCACGGCGATCAGCATATGGTTGGCAAGCTCTGGATAAGCGAGTCCCAGATCATAACCGCCAATGATGCCCTTTTGCAGCAAGCTACGATTCACATCAGCTACAGCTACTGGCAGCTTGATAACAAATTCATTAAAAAATGGAGCTGTAAATACATTTTCTACACCGTCTAGCTGGCCCAGAACCTGGTTCGCATAATGTGCTTTATGCAGGTTCATTTGTGACATTTCCTGCACTCCCTGTTTGCCAAGTGCAGTTAACGCGATCGAAGAAGCCAGCGCTAGCAAGGCTTGATTGGAACATATATTAGAAGTCGCTTTTTCGCGACGAATATGCTGCTCACGTGCTTGAAGGGTGAGTACAAAACCACGTTTGCCATCCTCATCCTTGGTCTGACCCACAATACGGCCCGGCATTTTCCGCATTAATTTGGAAGTTGTAGCAAAATATCCGCAGTGCGGACCTCCGAAGGACACTGGAATTCCGAACGGTTGCATATCGCCGACCACGATGTCTGCTCCTAATTTTCCTGGTGCTTCTAATAAACCAAGTGCAACTGGATTGGAGGAGACAATGAGAAGAGCCCCTTTTTCATGAGTAAGCTGTTCAATTGCACGTAAATCCTCTACACTACCCAAAAAGTTAGGGTATTGAACCAATACGGCGGCTGTTTCCACCTCTAAAGCAGCCTGTAGCTGCGATAAATTAGTGACACCCTCCTCAGTGAAGTCTACTTCAACTACCTCTACTTGTTGACCATATGCATAGGTTGCAAGGACCGCGCGTGTTTCTGGATGAACTGTCTTGGAGACAATTACACGCGGCTTCCCTTTATGACCAGCGGCCATCATTGCTGCTTCCGCCATCGAGGTATACCCGTCATACATTGAGGAATTGGCTACCTCCATGCCTGTGAGTTCACAAACCATTGTTTGAAACTCAAAGATCGCCTGTAGCTCCCCTTGGCTGATTTCGGGTTGATACGGAGTATAAGCGGTAAAAAACTCACCACGCAATAACATATGGTTAACGGTGCTTGGCGTATAATGCTGGTACACCCCAGCTCCTAAAAAGTTTACATGAGTTGTAAAGTTAGCATTTTTCGAAGCTAATCCGCCCATGAATTTTACTAGATCTGGCTCAGATAGCGCTTCGTCTATTGCTAATTCTCTCGGAAAACGTACTTCTTCAGGTATATCGGAAAACAATTCATCCACGCTGGAAACACCCAGAAATTCCAGCATCTCTTTCTTATCTTGCTCCGTTGTTGGTAGATAACGATATGTCACGGATGGTTCCCCCTCTGATTTAACTTCTCGAATTCCTTACTTTTTAGGTCGTTTATAAAATGGAGTGGCGATAATTTTAGCACGCAAGCGTTTTCCACGTATCTCTACTTCCACCTCATTGTCGATAGCAGCATGAGCAGTTTGAATCAACGCCAGCCCTACATTCTTTTTCAAAGTAGGCGATTGTGTCCCAGTAGTAACCTCTCCAATCTGTTCATCGCCAACAAATACTGGATAATGTGTGCGAGGAATACCACGATCAATCATTTCTAATCCAACTAACTTGCGCAAAGCTCCGTTCGTTTTTTGCTCCAGCAACACTTCATGTCCGATACTAGGCACATCTTTATCTACTTTAACTGCAAAACCAATACCCGCTTCGATTGGAGTAATGTTCTGGGATAGCTCTTGACCGTATAATGGTAGCTTAGCTTCAAAGCGCAAAGTATCACGTGCACCTAATCCGCATGGAACCAAGCCATCCTCTTTGCCATTTACCAATAATTTTCCCCATAGCTCAATGGCATCTGCTTGATCCACGTACAGTTCAAAGCCATCCTCTCCCGTATAACCACTACGCGATACTAACGCAGTAATCCCATCAATGGAAACGTTTTCTTTAAATTGGAAGAACCCGATCTCCTTGAGGTTCACATCCGTCATTTTCTGTAGAATGGTTTCAGCAAGCGGACCTTGAATCGCAAGCTGTGCTATTTGGGATGAGATATTTGTAACAGTGACATTTTCTGTTAGATTTTCCTGCATCCAGGCAAAATCCTTATCAATATTGCCAGCGTTAATTACTAGCAAGTAATCATGATCTCGTTTTTTATAAATGATTAAGTCATCAACAGTACCACCATCTGGATAACACATCGCTGCATATTGAGCCTGACCGTCCTCTAGTTTAGATACATCGTTCGTAGTCAAGCGTTGTAAATAATACAGGGCGCCTTCCCCTTTTACTTCCACTTCACCCATGTGGGATACATCAAATAGGCCTGCTTTTGTACGAACCGCTTCGTGTTCTTGCGTGATGCTGCTAAATTGAACGGGAAGGTCCCAGCCGCCAAAATCAATGGTTTTGGCCCCGTGTGTAGCATAGATCGGATACAATGGCGTTTGCTTCAGCTCTGACATGTAACCACTCGCTTTCTTCATCTCTTTGTTTTTCACCTAAACGAAACTTGGCGCCGGCAGAGTCTTGTTGCTCTTTTACTATCTTTTTTGCATCATTATCATTTTTGATAGCACAAAAAAGACAGCGAACCTGTAACAGCCAACGCAAATAAAGCGCCCGCTCTCCAAGCTCTCTGTCCCGGTACCTGAGAGTTACCCTACTGTTAAGCAGGTTTCCCCTTTGGTGGCTTCTATGAAAAAAGCTCTCTCCAGAGGTGCGTCCAGTAGAGGTTCTTTTGCCTGAGAGATTCACCATTCCTGGTTTGCTCCTTCGGCGCTGCACAGATGATACTCGCAGTCTCTCCCTACTACCTTCATTCGCAAAAGAAGGGTTATTGTACATAAAATCTATGAAAGAAACGCATACTATAACGTGTCTTCCTGTCTGTCTCCTTTATCCTAACATGACTTTGGAAAGAAGAAAACAGAAATTTGCAAAACAGCAATTATTCATTAACATTAAAACGCTTACATCGTTAAAATGTTCGTTTTTTAAATAGATTTACATTGTTATTTTAAGATGGTAAGAAGGGAGATACCATTTATGACGAATTTCTCACTTTCTTTCGATACGAGCTGGGTTGCCCCTTTGGAAGAATTAATTCAGCAGGATGGGCCTTGGAATAAATGGGAGTTGTTTCAGCTCGCATTACAGGCAGAGGAGGCATTGGCAGTAACTGATTTTGATCAGCTTCAATGTTTAAAGTACCTCCCTTATGTAGAACCCTTCCCTCATCAAATCGATACGGCTAATCGTGTTCTGAATCAGATGAGGGGTCGGGCTATATTGGCCGATGAAGTAGGGCTAGGTAAAACGATTGAAGCTGGACTCATAATGAAAGAGTACATGGTACGCGGATTAGCCAAAAAAATTCTGATCCTTGTACCCGCTTCACTTGTCATACAATGGACCAAGGAGCTTAATCAAAAATTCAGCATCCCAGCCATGCCACAAAAGAAGGAGTACATGTGGCGCCAATATGATGTGGTTGTGGCCTCCATTGATACTGCTAAACGGGACCCTCACCGTCGGCATGTGCTTGATATTGATTATGATATGTTAATCATTGATGAGGCACACAAGCTAAAAAATAAACGGACGAAAAATTATCAGTTCGTGAAAGAAATTAAGAAAAAATATTGTCTGCTGCTGACTGCAACTCCTATTCAAAATGAGATGGATGAGCTCTATAATCTGATCAATTTACTTCGTCCTGGACATTTAGGGCATACGCAGTCCTTCTCATCCACCTATGTAGATGGCAAACGCCAAGCTAAGAACAGCGGTAAATTGCAACAGGAAATCAAAAAAATCATGATCCGCAATCGCCGCAGTGACGGAGGAGTTCATTTTACTTCGCGCCGTGTTCAATCTATCCCGGTTGAGTTATCTGCCGAGGAGCGTGCGCTTTATGATGGCGTTACTCAATTCGTTAAGGAAAGATATCAGCAGGAGACAGGAAAGGTCAATGCTCTAGCTTTATTAACCTTGCAACGAGAGGTATGCTCGAGTCGTGAAGCTGCCTTTATGACGTTATATCATATGCATCAAAAAGCTCCAGAGGATTCTCCGAAACGGGCGGAAATCATGCGTTTAGTCGATATGATCAAGCAAATTAAGACGCATTCCAAAGCGACAAAAACCGTAGAGCTATTAAAACAAATCAATGACAAGGTGATCATCTTTACCGAATATCGTGCTACGCAAAACTATTTACAAAAATATTTAAGCGAAAACGGTATTACATCGGTACCTTTTCGGGGAGGCTTTAAGCGTAGTAAAAAGGATTGGATGACGGATTTGTTTCAAAACCGGGCACAGGTACTCATTGCTACTGAAGCTGGCGGCGAAGGTATCAACCTGCAATTTTGCAATCACGTCATCAATTATGACATGCCCTGGAATCCAATGCGCATTGAACAGAGAATCGGACGTGTTCATCGACTCGGTCAAAAAAAGGATGTGTTTATCTATAACTTATCCACCACCGATACGATCGAAGAACATATTCTTCGCCTGCTGTATGAAAAAATTGATCTATTTGAAATGGTTATTGGCGAGCTAGATGATATAGTAGAACGTCTTGCTTTAACAAAATCCTTGGAGCAAAGTCTTGTAGAAATCATTATGGATTCCCGCTCCAATAAAGAAATGGCGTTAAAGATGGATAATATGGGCAGTGTGCTTCGCTCTCTACGCCAAAATAAAGAGCTGCATAAACACCCACAATCCCTTCCGCAATCATAAGCACCTTTGCAACCGGTGGTTCAGGAAATTCTCACACCTTCATCACTTATCGAGAAAGGAAGTTCCCCCTCATGCAACAGACGGAAGTACGGGAATTCGTAGAAAAGTATTTTGCAGCCTTTCAGTCACACGTGGTTGAGAACCATCCAGACTATGTCACTGTAAAATTACCAGAGGATGTAGATAAGGATATCGGGAATCGCCCATTTTACTGGTCTTGGGTGGAGAAAATGAACATCGCTCCTCAGCCACTCCACCTCACTCTTTTTTTTCCTCAGACTGAGATTCCAAAGGAGCTGCGGGCTGAGCATATTCATTTTGGTTCAAAACGGCTTCAGCAAATCTTTGAATCTACCTATAAGCACGGACGTTTTGTTTGTATGTACGAAACTCCAAAGGGTATCTTGCAAAAAGCAAGTATGTCGACACGAAGATCGACAGCGCTAACTCCTTGGCTCCATTTAAATATAAAAGTTTCTTTTATCTGTGACAAAAAACGCGATTTCCTTCTTTCTCTCGGGGTAAATCTACATCAAGCGCGAGTGGTTCAGGATTTTTACCCGTTTCTCAAGCGGTTACAGCTTACTCCGGCTATACCTGATTATTTTTATACTTTGGATCGCCGTTTGGACATTCCCCAAGCTATTGAGATGGCTAAAAGTGAAGTGTACCATTTTTTGGATAATCAAGATCATTCCTGGGCTGACCAAGCTCGCCTCCGTCTTCAGGAGGAGTTAGATATCTTAGAGGAATATTACAAGCACGCGGCACTAGAACAAGAGCGTGAGCAGGCTAAGGCTTCAAAAACAACTCCTAAAGAAGAAGCTAATGGAGAAGACGATTTAGAAGAGGCCTCACATGCTTCCGTTATAACCCCTTCTCCACATGCAAAGAGTCAAATCGGTAAGAGTATACAAGATGAAACAAGCGAAACTCCGGTTCTTCACACGGATTCCCCTTCTCCATTGGGGCATTTGCTCTCGGTGAAACGTCCGACACCTATCGCTGACGAATCGATCCCTGTCACACTCTCGCAATCCCCTACAACGATGGAGGATCATTTACAAAAGGGTGGACGTATTCTTGATTTTCTACGAATAAATGCCATACAACAAACACCAAAGGAGCAAATCGAACAAGAGGAATGGAAAGCAAGTAGTATCGAGGAGGAAAAACAGCGACGTATGAGCGAATTACGCTGGCAATATGAACCGCGTGTCGACGTAAAGCTTATTAATGGTGGCCTGTTTTATTTATTTAATTTGCCACCAATCTAATCGGTGCGTTGCTTAGTTAGACTTGATTCTACATAGCCCAGAAATTTGTAAAACAACAGCGAAGAAATATAGAGGAGAGCTGACAGCAACCAACAAATCTTTTGATGGCATTTGGTTACAATAGGTAACGTAACTTACGAAGGGATGGTGTCTCAGTGTATGAAACTACGTTCACTAGCGAGCCGATTCTTGTTGCTACTCCTCTTATTCTCGCTTCCCTCTTCTCAAGCGCATGCTGCGCAAGAAGGTCCATGGACCGCAGCTTTTACTCAACACATTCAGACTTGGATGAAAAAATTAGAAGAAAAGGATAGTCAGTTCAAAGCCTGGAAACAAGCTAGCCTTGAAATCCAAGCATTAGGTCCTGGTTCGCATGAATGGCTGGTCACGATAAAGGAAAAAGACAAACCCCTTGGCTATATGATTGTCACCGAGTCACAAAAGACAGCAAACCAAGCAACTCCTGAATTTGTTTTGATGGAATACGGACTGGGTGAATATACATTGTTTGATCAAAAGCTAGCACCAAAAGATGCGAAAGCAGAATTATATTATGATGGCTTTACATCGTATTGGCGCATACCGATAGCAGATACGCATGAATATATCGATGCGAAATCCGGAGAAAAGTTTCCGGCTCGACTCAAGCCCGATCCATCCGTTATGCATCGTATCGCTAGTCAAAAATTAGTGGATAAAGAGGCTCAACTAACTTTGAGCCGGACGTTGCTATCTACGGAAACGGACCCTTTTTCCCGTATTGACTGGTTAACCGCAAGAGTGAATCGTCCCACTACGCAAAAACAAGAGCTAACCTACTTGCTCACCCAAAAACCAAATGAACCGATTGTTATTACTGCCGATTTGTTCGAAAAAGAAGTGATGGCTCCTTTTACCATCGGAACCGTTCACCTCTGGGATAACGAACCGTACATAGGTGTCTGGGACTCGGGGTTGCGTTTCTTACCTTACTCTTACATTGAACAAGTGGGAAGTATCGTACACACTTCATCAAACAATGTAAAATAGCAAAACGGTGGTTTCTCTCCTATTATTAGAGAGAATACCACCGTTTTGACCTTTATTCAGCGAAAACCACCATCAACAGGAGAACAGCGCTCATTTACCTGATGAAAAATTTCATCCAGTGTCATGCCCTCTGCATTGATAACAGGCGCTCCTGCAATACTCTTCGACTGATCTCCAATCAAGTTTTCATCCATACCTGTAATGACTACAGCATCTACCATCTGTTGCCAATTCCCCAATTCAACCACATCAAAACCATTACGGCGTAGCATCGAGCTTACATGGGATAATGTTTTTTCTACGGCTACTTTTGGCATAAGAACCCCCAGATGTTATTTTTTGAATAATAGCTTGATGGACATCGGGATTGCGCCAAACCATTTAGAGGACCAAGGTTCGCGCGGCACTTCACGTTGTCGCCGACGCTCTTCCTTAGGAGTCTCCAAATATTGCACAAAGCGCTTGGTCATATACTTTACGTATTCTTGCGATGACATCGCGCATCCCTCCCTTGGCATTAGTGTTGCCGAAGAAGAGCAATTTAAATCGTTATGCGGTGGTTATTTCATCGACAATTTCTTCTATCGTTTTCCCAGTTGTATCGATTTGAATCGGAGCAAAATCGTATGCCCCTGCGCGTGCTTGTAGCAGTTCTCTTACTTTTTCCTTCACATTTCCTTGAAGAAGTGGTCGATTCTGATCTCGTTCAACACGGCGAATAATCTCCTGCTCGCAAGCAGTAAGGGCTATCACTCGTCCATGCTGAAGCATTACCTGAACGTTCTCAGGCCGCAACACCGCTCCGCCACCCGTGATTATCACGCGACGATTTCCGTCAACCAATTGACGTAACACATTCGTCTCAAGCTGTCTAAAGATCTCTTCGCCATCCTCGGCAAAGATTTGGGGGATTGTTTTCCTCGTTGCTTTGACGATTTCTTCATCTAGATCACATCGCTCATAATGTAGCCGCTGTGCGAGCTGTTCACCTACTGTTGATTTACCTGTTCCCATAAATCCAATGAGAATAATATTAGTTGATTGCATGGTGTTTTTCCCCTCGTCACTATTATTGAATGGTGACCGTCTGTTTTTCCTTCTGATAGGTAACTCGGTACCCTAAGCCCTCGTTTAGCAAAGCAAGTGGGAATAAGCTGCGTGCGTGCCACTCTAACAAAGGAACCGGCATTTTCCGCTCAATCCCATTTAACACATAACGATCTGATTTTTCATGGAAAACAATGACGTTACGCTTTGACTCTGCTCGTATTGTGCGGTTGGCTTGATCCGATGTTACCTTAAAACCTAGCTGCTCCAAGGTTTCGCGTAGGGGCAAATAAACCACTTGATTACGGATGCGTCCCCTTGTAGCTGGATAAAAATGAGTTTGACCTATAATGATATCCACATAATACTCCGCAGCAATTGGGATAAAGCTCTTTTGATTTTGTTTATGGACATTTGGCACAAAATATTGGGCCTCAGCTCCTAAGGTTTGACCTAACGCCTGATCCAAATGCTCTGGACCAATGACTTTATGCTGGTAATTGCTTTGCACCCGTTTTAAAAAGTCAAAGAATAATTGGTCCCCCAGTTGTTTTCGTAAATTATCGAACAGTAAGGCCGCATTGGAGTACCAGGTCCAATCAAACTCATAGTAATCCTTAAACTGTGTCAGGTGATTCGAAAGTTTCCCATATGGATAAGCTTTTGCCAGCTTATTAGCATCCGCCTGATACTCCGCTAATATTTTGGCCGCGGCTTTTTCTCCAAAGCGTTCCCGATAATAAAAGGTAACACTCGCCTCCACTAATCCTTCGTCCATCCATCCTGTATATGGCTCAATATTTTCAACAGAATTGTACCACCACAAATGAGCTAACTCATGCGGTAACCAATGCTCTACCTGATTGCCGTTAAACATATGCTTGGCGATAATAGCCATATTCGCGTATTCCATAGCGTAGACTGTTCGATCTCCTGTCTCTGCTATACCAATTCGAGGATAAGGAAGCTCGCCCATTAATTTGCTGTAAATCGGCAGAACCTGAGTGGCGATCTCCTTTAATTTTGCCAAATGAGCTACATCTGTCGATCCAATATCCACTGTTAGATTTGGAGAGATTTTGACCGTTTCAACCTTGTATAATGGACTGCCTACCATTGTAAAATTAAGCAACTTTTTACCTGTAAAATGATAAGTAGATCGGCCACCTTCATTACTGGATTTCTTTCCTCTTCCCCACGAAGTTACCCATTCAAATGAAGAGGGAGCGACCATATCGACTTCATAAGCGGCATAATGATAAATGTAAGGGTCACCATATCCAATGACCTGTGGAGGCTCATACCAGCGCTTCTGCTGATCCATAGCTCCAAGCATCGGGTACCAATGAGTTAAGGTCCAAATTCCTTGATGAACACCAAAGCGAGTTGGCCCACGCGGAACCTTTGTTTCAAAAACCACTTCAAGCTGTGTTCGTGTTTCGTTTTTAGCTGGGTTGTCCAACACAAGGACAGGATCGCGCCGGTTATAGGGCATACTTTTCCCTTTCCAGCGAATGGCGGAAATTTTGTTGTTGTTCCATTTATAACCGTAATAATACAGATAGAGCTTCTCCGTCTGTGGATTATCAAAAGTCATAGTAACCGTTCCCGTTATTGTTGCTTGATCAGGCAATAAAGATGCCTTAATGGTATAAGAAGGATTAAGTTCTTTGACGACTGGCGGCAACAACTCTTCTTTACGAAACGGATCTACTGAGGTTGTACTGTTATAAAATAAAGAATCTGATTGTAAAGAAGATAATAACTCCTTGATTTCAGGTAATTTCATGTAGGCTCCCATCGCTGCAAAGCACATCAATAAACCTACACATACTGCTAAACTTTTCTTATGTATTGCTTTCATGTAGAACTCTCCCCACTACTTCCCAAGCCAAAGCTGAATAATAATTCCTCTACTGGTACAATCGGCTAATGCAAGAAACTTCTTTACAGATTGTAACATAGTCGATTTCTACTGTGGGACATCATTTCTAATGAAATAAGAAGAAACGCAGAATAAACCTTCATCTGACAGGAATACGCTGCGTTTCTTTGTTACTGATATTTTTCATCCTCACCCCTATGGTTCCCTTTCTTCTCCAGTCACTATATCAATTACATGTACTGGATGAAGTGGCGTTGATATGCTTTTACTGGCGGGAGGACTAATTCCTTTTTCCACCCATTCGACCAATAAATCAAAACATTGGTGTGCATAAGGCAGCATTGGCTGTAATTCATGCTCAGGATCAACCTTGCTCCAAACCAGACCATCCACATGATTCGCTTGTTCAATCATGTACAGCCGATGCTTACTCGCTTGCCCTGCCTGCCGGATTAATTTTGCATAAGCCTTTGCATGCAGATCGGGAAAAATCAAAGCGTCCCACGTTCCAGCAACTGAAATAAGCGGCGCGTATATCCGGCCTGTATTTGCAATTGGCTGAACTGCTTGTTTGACCGATGTAGGTCTTTTTTTATAATCATAAGAAGCAAAAATATGGTCATAGCTTCGGTCACGCAGACCAGTTTGATCAAAGCAGAGATAATCCTGCCAAGCCAATCGATTAGGAGCGGTGGGATCAAACTTATCTCGATAAATATTTAAACTAACAAACCAATAGAGCTGATCATAATATGCCCATAATTTTTCAGAGCCTACTGGCATTCCAGCCGCATAGATACATGTGCGTGCCTGCTTTTGTACGTCCCCTGTGCCATATATGGCAGCATAGGCATGCTGTACAACGGTGGTGAGCGAGCTAATCAAATTCGGAGCCTCTGCTTGCCACATCACCCCTTCCAGCTCTAGTCCTCCATCAAATAGAGCTGGCTCTCCAGTTAATTGGGGATCGTCATGTTCCAGTGCATACCTCACTACATAGCCACCGTTAGAAATCCCCATTGCATAGGTAGGAACCCGATGATGTTCAGTCAGTAAAACATGAGCCGGATTGCGGACATCCTTACTGGAAATCAACTGATCTTGATGATGAGTGGTTAAGTAATCCTGAGCTACCTTTGTTACCTGTCGAAAGCACCTGTGCCATTTCGCTATACTGTCGTCCTTTGCTATCAATGCATTCTTCACTTTTGCTAACGGATCATTTGAATCGAACTTTCCCTGAGTTCCTTTATCAATAGCTGCAAAAGCGTAGCCTTGTCCTAGAACATAATCACTGAATAATAAATCGGTTGATGTTTCATTACGTGTCGCCGGTACTCCAGCAACTACTAATTTTCCATTCCAGTCATCTGGGATTCGGATCAGAAATTTGGCATCATCAAGCATGCCATTGATCTGCTTTCCTGTAATCTCTCCCGGCTTATACATATGATACCAGCCCGTCCCCGGCATCGGGTCCCCCCACGCTAAGGGAGCTAAGCTGTCATTTCCCTGCACAATAGCTGCTTGGTATTGAACAGGATTTTTTGTAGTAAGCCAATTCCCTGCTTTGCCATCAAAGGTTTTCACTGTAACATATTGAGCGTCTGGAATGAAAAGGGATGTAGGGGTACTTCCACCTCCTGCAATAGGAGCCATCGCTTTCAATAATGTATGCCGTAGCGAATGAATTAACTTATTCTTCAGAATTATCACCCCGTAGCTAGAAAGGCGACCTAAGTCGCCCTTTTCTAAATTAACACACAGCAATCGCCTCTAGACGAACCTCGTTTTGCTGTGCCCAACGATGCAATTCCTTTAGAACATGTATGCAATCAGGACTTTCTCTATGAATGCAAAGCGTATCTGCGGCTAATTCAATGACACTGCCATCTACTGTTCGTACCCGTTGTTCTTTTACGAGCTGACTTGCCTGCTGCAATTGCTCCTCCTTACTAATTAGAATGCTTCCTTCCAATTCTCGAGGAGCTAATCGTCCATTCGGCAGGTATGCTCGATCTGCAAATACTTCCTCCGCCACATACAGCCCATGCTCTAACCCGACCTGAACCAACGAGCTTCCTGATAATGCGTACAAGATTAAATCCTCTCGAATATCCGTAATAGCACGAACAACTGCTTCTGCTAATTCTGGCCGCTCCGCTGCTTCATTGTACAGGGCTCCATGCAGCTTAACATGATGCAATGTGCCTCCCAGTGCTCTCGTAATTCCTTCCAAAGCAGACACCTGATATAACACCAGCTCATATACTTCACGCATGGACAAATTCATGGAACGACGGCCAAACCCATGAACGTCAGGGTAACCGGGATGAGCACCTATTTTCACACCCTGCCTCAGTGCTGCTTCAACCGTACGGCATATCACATGCGGGTCCCCAGAGTGAAAGCCACAAGCAATATTGACCGATGTAATCCAGCGTAAAATTCCTATATCTTCATCGAGTCTATGACGCCCAAACATCTCTCCCATATCGCAGTTAATATCTAGTTTCATCCTGTCTTTGTCCCCTCGCTCTCTCTTTGTCCATATAATTGTAAGCGCATTCAAACAAAGCTGTAATATTTTACCTTACCTTAAACCTTATTTCCTTATCATACCACGTGGCCCAATTACAAAAAAGTGAAACAAAGTTCACTTTTTTATTTACTGGTTCCTTCACTAGGACAATATGAAGAAGAATAAAAAAGACTTCTCCCATCACAACGAACTGATTGGATGAGAAAAGCCCCTTTATGTTTTGCAATCAAAAACTCTGCTTGCTAGCTTTGAACCGGAATAGGCTTTACTGCCGGATGCTCCGATTTGGCGATAGATGAATTATCGCTGATTAATGATTCGGCCAAAGCCATCAGTTGATTTTTCTCTAATTGATAGTCAAATTCCTTCGCTTTATCCGGCTTCGCATTGTTATATTCAGTTGGGATTTCGTGCCGATGTGAACGTTCTACCTTTAGTACAAAGTGAAGCCGTTCTAATTGTGATATCACTTGCTCAATTTCTTCAGCGTCCACATACATGGAAACGTAATTGAGTCTTTTGGATACGTAATGAATAGTGCCGAATTTTCGTAAATTCTTCGCAACACGAGGATTTTTAATCCAAACAGCTACTCCCAATCTTTTCAGTCTCATCGTGCCCTGAAAACTCCTTCCTCTACTGACAATCCTATGTAATCAGGCTCAAACTACGTCTTTTAGCAAAAGACGCAGTTTTATGAGCGCTGTCGTATTTTTCATTAAGCGTGTTTCTTTTCTTTATTACCGCAACCACAGCTACCGCCAGTACCGCAACCGCTGGCCATTGCCTCCATAATTGGGTTATTGCTAGGAACTTTCACACTCTCTGATACAGAATCAGCTATAACACGACCTACTTGATACAATAGCTGATCTAAGCGTGCTTCTGCTTTCTTAAATTCACGAACAGTTGGCAACGCTTCATAAGATTGCTTTAATTCTCTTATCTCAGCCATTACCTTGTGGAAATCTGGGTGATACTTACCAAAACGTTGCACTTCTTCATAGTCTAGCTTTTTACGCTCAAAGCGCTGGATATATAGTAAGACTTTCTCGTCATTTTCCATAGCTTGCTTCGTTTGTAAATAATCATTCACTTCTTTTGATTCATTTATCATAATGGCTAAATGATCAGCCTCATACAACAAGCTAGCCATATCTAATTCACTTGGTATATCTATCATGTTTTACCTCCTTTACAGGCAAACCTACTATTATTTTAGCACGAAACCCCTTATGGAGGCACAGGAAAGATTTAAACATTACACATTTTTTACTTGACTTCCCTATAAATACGCTGGAATCAGAATACGCAGCCGCGATATCTCATCCACTTTTTCTTTCCAGAATTTATCTTTTGACATCATATGTACTTGCCAGTAACCATGTTCCAATGCTACCTCCTGTACTCTGCCCGTCCATTCATCCTGTCGATGCGTTTGGCATTGTACCTCCAATCGAAGCTCCTGTGCTCGTTTTAGCATCAGACGCATCGTATTTGGATGATAGCCTTGATAATGTTCCGTCCACATTTTTGGTAAGGCTGATAGACCCGGGATAGCTTCACCGACATCAGGAAAAACATTTTCAACCTTGAAATCAAGAAAGGCTGTTACCAAGGGGAAAAAGCCTTCTCTATCTAGATGTATCTCTGATGGAATATGATTGTTATCCGAGTGAGCCTCATCGAAACGGGAGCCTAAAGCCTGGAAACGACGGATTTCCCCTGACTGCGGCTCATACCCGCATTCCCTAAGCAAGGAGATAAATTCCTCCAATTTACTTTCAGGAAGTAAAAAAGCTACAGGCGAAATTACCTCCGACATAAATGGGGCAAGAATTCCTATATCACGTAATTCAGCTAACAAGGCAGGGCTGGTTGTTTTAAACCGAATCACCTGCTCATAAGAGAGCTGTTTCGCGTCCTCTGACCATTTTATGAGAAGTTGAGCAACAGAGTCCGGCACTGGATGCGCTGTATGCTCGTGGAGAAATTGAAGGATTTGGTCAACACTTCCTCCTGTAGATAAGTAGGACTGCACACGTTGGGAGGTTAGATTGCAGGTAATAAAATCTCCAGCTACATTCATTTCTCCCAAACGGCTTAGCTCCCAAAGCTGAGCTAACATCATACCCGGAGGAACCATGACTTCACCAGTCGAATCCAAATACCATTTAGGCTGATGATCCTCCTGATCCTGATTATACGGATTATGGCGAATCCACAGGTTTTGTTCATTATCCTCGCCTAATTGAATGAATCCAAAACCAAGCAAAGGATGCAACCAGGTCTTTTTCAATTGCTCCTGGGCCTGTTCTGGCAGTCTATAACCTATCTTCGTTAGCTTAGAAAGAATCTCATCTACCCTGTACCATTCTTTATCGAGCAGTTGCAATTCAAATAGAAATCCTTCTTGCCATGACTCCTTTGGCGCATAGTATCGTAATAGGTTTGCTTTGATATCCTCAATCTGTTCCACATTTTTCTTTCGTAACCAATCATTTAATATTGCGGGATGCAGGCAAATTCTTTTATCTTGTAAATAGACAAGCCGCATTCGTAAGGATAGATCAAAGAGAAAAGAAACGGGCGTTTGATCGTCTATCTTTACTTCAGACGGCAAAAGACTAGAAAACCACCCCCGCATATGTTCATCTCTCAAAGAAATGCGATCCATCCATTTGAGGAGCATTCGCCGGGGTATTCCATTTTTTTGTGTAAGGGAAACCGATTGTTCTCTTAAAAACAGCAGAAAGGCAAGCATATCCATATGGATACCGCGTCCTGCTGGAAGTGAATAGGAAAATACATGCGGGATGGCTTCCTCTTTTACTGATGGTTCTATCCCTTTTTTGTATGTAAGGCTACTAAAGGCGTATATATTTTTACGTAATTCGAATGGCATCATATAGCCTATCTCGCTCCACATTTTTCGAACGGTATAAATAATACCTAGTCGACGTAGCTTTGTAAGACCCGCTGTTAACAGAATATCTTGCTGAGTAATTGTCTCAAATTCACGCTTGCGTATGAATCCCTGTTGCGCATTTGTATAAAAAAGAGACACTGCTTGACGCTCGTGCTCTGTGAGTGCTTCCCATAATGATTGACAGAAGCTCGCATCCTGCAGTCGGTTCATTAAAGATTTGCCGCATTTGATGTGTAATCGGCGGTTCTGTTCCTGGATAATCTCTTCCATTGTACGTTCTGACAACATATCCAGACATTTATATAAATTCACGAAGCTCACCTCTATTCGTAACGGTAGATGGAGGAAATCATAGGAGGGATAGAGAATGAAACATGTATTAGCAGGCCTATTGCTAATGGGAGGAATCCTGATCTCCTACATCAACACGACCCCAACTGCAACAGCTCAGGATATCTCTTTGCCTCACAATATTCAACAGTCTAACCAAAAAGGAGTTGTATCTATGAATGATTTTAGCACTGCTCCTACTCCCTACCCCGCTTCTGTAGATCTGGCGCTTGCCGATATACAAGAACAGGGTGGCTATCGACTGATTCATGAAAATGATCTCACCTATGTAGCCATTGCGCTTGGTGAGCGCCCTACCAGTGGCTATTCTATCAAGGTTGACAAGGTCCAGCAAGAGACTGACGGAGCTTATGTCATCCATGTCGTAGAAGAGCGGCCTCAAAAATCAATGCTGCTTCAAGTAATTACCTACCCAACTACGGTGATTACCTTACCTCAAGATACACAACACGTAACCATAAACTACCTATAGTAACGAACGACAGAGCAAAGAGCAAAAAGCAAAAAGCTGTGGATGATCTTTCATGGACTCCACAGCTTTTTCCTATTAGCGGAGCCTCATGAGACTCTCTTTTTCATTTGCTTAGTTGACTACGATTTCAAAGGTCTGTTTGACACCGTATGATTCATGGTTGTTATGGGCTAATTCCACTTCTATTTTGTGCTTACCGGGAGCCACATCCGCTAAGGTGAATTGCGGGCCAAAAATCTTGGCTATTTTCTTCCCATCTACATACAAATGGACATGGCCTTCACCGTCTTTATTTTCTTTTCCCATGTTTTCCAATGAGAACTGGAAATCTTGAACAATCAATTTTAATTCAAGATCATTCCCTTTTACTTGGTGTTCCACGACAAGAGAGGGCTTCTTCACTTCCTCAGCAAGTACATGTGTCTGATTGCTGTGAGTTGCCTTTTTTCCTTCCAATGAATGCAATCCCATCATGGATAGCTCTAAAATAGCTACAAACAAAATAAATAAGTAAAAACGACGTCCACGCAATTTTTGGATCATACAGGACACTCCTTACTTTTTGGTGAATATAGCCCTAGAGTGCCCTGTTTTTCCCTGTTTATGCCACAAATCGTCCACTTCATTGATCAGTTCATTAAGCGAATTTTATTCTCTTGTAAAATCATTTTCTCAATAGCCTCATGCTATTAAGAATAACAATCATTGCTGCTCCTGTATCGCTAAGGACGGCCATCCACAGTGTAAGCCAATTTGGGATGATCAAAAGTAGAGCAATGGCTTTGATCAACAGAGAGAAATAAATGTTTTGCTTGATAATCGCTAACGCTTGTTGGCTAAGTCTAATTACATATGGTAATTTTTCTAGGTCATCAGCCATCAATACGATTCCAGCTGTTTCCATCGCAGTATCTGTCCCTGCTCCTCCCATCGCAATACCTACATCAGCAGTAGCTAAAGCTGGGGCATCATTAATACCGTCACCCACCATTGCGATCGTGCCACCTTCTCGCTCTTTCGCTACCTTAATTGCCTCCAGCTTATCCTCTGGCAACAATCCTGCTTGTACGTGTCCTATCCCCACTTTTTGAGCCATATGCTGCGCCGCTCCGGCATTATCTCCCGTGAGCAACAAGGTTTTTACGCCAATGCCTTGTAATTGCTGCATTACCTGTTGGCTTGTTGGGCGAATGGTATCAGATATGATGAGGGCCCCCCACATTTCTTTCGTTGTCCCCACTAATACAATTGTTTTGCCAGCTTGTTGCTCTTCTTTAATCTGTTCTTGTAAAAGGCCCAGCTCAACATTATATTCGGTAAACAGCTTTTCATTCCCAGCCAAATACGTGATTCCTGACAGTGTAGCACTAGCACCCTTACCAACAATGGTTTGATGATGATCAGAATTCTGCGGGAGAATGCCATTTTCACTTGCCTGCAACAGGATAGCTGCAGCAATGGGATGGTGTGAGGATTGCTCGATCATGGCTGCCTTTTCAAGAATTTCTGTCTCTGTACGTTCTTGAAGAGTAAGAATTTTTTCAACCTGTAATTTTCCAGTTGTGATCGTACCCGTCTTATCAAAAGCCACTTGCTTTAAATGACCAATCATCTCCAAGGCGGCTCCACCCTTAATAAGCACACCATGACGTGCCGCACTGCCAATAGCTGACACTACTGCAACTGGAGTCGAAATCACTAAGGCGCAAGGGCAAGCGATAACCAATAGCTCCAAGCCACGGTAAAACCAATGTTGCCACTCTCCTGTAAATAAAGGAGGCAAAATAATAACACTTAGGGCCACTACAATGACAATTGGCGTATAAACTCTAGCAAATTTCTCTACGAACTGCTCCGTTGGTGCCTTCTTCTCCTGTGCTTCCTCCACTAAATGAATGATGCGAGCTAAAGTCGAATCGGAGCCGATCTTCGTGACTTCCATCTCAACTACGTCAGTTTCGTTTATACTACCAGCAAAAAGAGTGTCACCCACGCCTTTGTCAACTGGCATGGATTCCCCAGTGATCGGCGCCTGATTAAACGTTGAAATTCCTTTCACGATAAACCCATCAAGAGGAATTCCTTCACCTGCTTTGATTAATAAGCGCTCTCCAACTTTTACATCTTTTACTGGGATACTAACCCATTCCTGTCCTCTATAAACCATCGCTTCCTTTGGTGCTAAACGTAGCAGGGAGCGGATAGATTGACGCGTTTTATTGATAGATAGGGTTTGCAAAGCGTTCCCAAGTCCAAATAAGAAAACAACCGTTGCCCCTTCTAACCATTCCCCAATAAAAGCTGCCCCTATTGCCGCTAAGCTCATCAGCAGGTTCATATCGGCTGATTTGCTTTTTAGAGCATACCAGGCGGCTTTTAATGGTTTTAAGCCAGCAACCACCATAGCTATAGCATAAGCACTATTCCCCAGCAGTTCTAACTGGAACGCATGCAGCAAAAGCCCTGCCAGAATAAAAAAACCTGCTGTTCCCGTACGCCAAACCGCTTCATTTCGCCACCAAGCTTCTGGTTCAACACTAGCTAAGCGATCATTTCCGTCTTGATATGTACCTTTGTAACCAGCTTCCGTAATAGCTTGGAGAACTTGTTCAACATTAGCTTTTTTTCCTAAACGCATTTTAGCTGTGCTAAAGTTTACTTCTACTTCAGACATGTTCAGGCTTTTCTGCACATGCTTCTGTAACGTCAATGCGCAGGAGCCGCAATCCATGCCCTCAATATGATATACCTGTGAAGCGGGTTTATTGGCTAATTCATTCATCGCCATGTCATGTTGGGCTGAACAGCATCCTGCACCGTGTGAATGTCCAGCATGATTATGCTCGTGATGAGTGTGTTTATGATGTTCGTGATCATGACTAAGATTTTTGTGATGATGGTCTTGGTGGGAGTGACCTGCATCTTGACAATGCTCGTGCTGATGGTGATCTGCATGGGAATGATGCTCCTGTTCACCACAACAAGTTTTCGTTACAATTTCGTTATCTTGATGTTCTACGTGAGAATAATTGGAGTTTTTTTCTTGTCCATTATGCTTATGATTCAGATTTTTCCTCATCCCGCAGCACCTCATTTTCCGATCTCTCTGCTCGTAGTTTATCAGATAACATTATAATATTCAAACAATCATCGAAATATCATTCGTTTGATTTTCTAAATCCTGCTTTTATTGCGGCTTCTTCGGTATCAAACCACTCTTCCGGTTTTGTTTGCTCATAATAACGTCCACCAGGCACATGATAAATTTTTTCACCCTTTGAATTAATATTTCCTTTGATTTGCTGCTTGCTGCTGTCTTTTTGCGAGCTACTTTCCTTTTGTGAACTACTTTTCTTTTGTGAACCACTTTCCTTTTGATCAGATTGACTCTTTTGCTTCTTCGAGGATGTATTCTTTTTCTTATCCTGGTCCGCTTTCTGATAAACATCTAAGGCCCAGAGCCCTCGATTGTTTTCTCTAGCATCCTGTTCTGCCTTTAAGAACACTTCTGCTTGGGCTACATTAGGTGGAACTGTCATGATGCGAGCGTATCCTTCATGTACAAGATGCTCATTATAGAATGTGCCATCTTCTAAATAAACATAAGCTAATAATCTTTGATATTTATCGAAAGGCTGAACATCGAATTGAAGAGTGACCTCCTTGCCTTCTAACATATTTTTCGAATAGTTACTCGCTTCTTTTCCATATGGCTGTACAGGAGTATTGGGCTTTACCGTCTCTGGTGTATCCACTCCGATTAGCCTTACCTTATCGCCATTTGTTGTTTTAAAGGTATCCCCATCGACCACTCTCTCTATTTTAACTTTCATTTTTCCATTGGGAGTAGGCTCGTTGTTTTCTTGCTTGTCTTTGTCAGTGGCGCATCCACTTACCGCTAAGGCAACGCCAAGGGAAAGGATGGCTAATAAATGCTTCGTTTTGGTAAACATTGTTCTCATGTACAAATCCTCCATGCTTTTTGATTATTTCTACCTTTCCCATCATACCAAACATACGTGCTTGTCTACAGTTTTTCTATTCTTGTAAAGCAAAAAACGACCCACAACATCTTGGTAGGCCGCCTTTTTATCCGGTCATTATTCCCAGTCCCAATCAACGAGTAGTACAAATAAAACCACGACAATTATGATGATCCATATCAGTTCCTCGTTATCTCCATTGAAGAAGTCAAAATCGAAAAAACCCATGTGGACCCTCCTTTCCTCTTCGTTACAGCCTATGCGAAAGGAATAAATTGGGTCCAAAAAAGACAAGCCCAAATATTATGGAGTGACACAAAAAAATAAAATAGAAAAAGACACTCGTTTTTCGAGTGCCTACAAATGCTCTCTTCATTGCAAAATTTAATGACGTGAAGTTGTTTCTGAAATCTCTGCTAACGCTTCTCCAGCTTCATCTTGTAAAATGTTGCGGATTGCCATGTCTCCAATCGCCACAATACCAACTAATTTTCCGTTGTCAACTACTGGCAGACGACGAATTTGATGCTGAGCCATCAGTTTAGCTGCTGCATCCACAGTCATTTCTGGGGTACCCAGCACGATGTCTGTACTCATAACATCTTCAATTTTGCTAGAGCCTTGGTGCTTTTCAGCAAGACCACGAATGACGATATCACGGTCTGTGATTACTCCGATAACATCTTTTTGCTCATTGACAACTGGGATAACGCCAACGTTCCAATCTCTCATTTTCACCGCTACTTCATATACATTATCTAATAATGTAACGGTAGCAAGATTCTCTGTCATGATTTCACGTAATGTTCTTTTTGCCATTTTTCTTCCTCCTTCCGTACTTAAACAAAGGTTAGTTTCCCCCCTCCTGTATTCTTTCATGCAATCGAGCTATTTTTTACGTCTCATAATCATTGCACAATCAGGAAAAACCTACTATCATAAGGGAGTGAATATCACGAAGGAGGAAGGCAGAATGCTTCTCAAAGAAACGGGAATCGGCGGCCAACAAGGAACTCTAGCCGACTTAGACATTGCTATGGATAGCGTAGGTTTCACGCGTTTTGCTTGGGATTATACCCATGCAACCTACGATTACAAGCTAAAGGATAGAGACACCACGTACTATCTTCGCATTCAAGCACATTGTGTAGAAGGCAAAATGGAAGATCCAGACACTGTATTAAAATTGGACGAGCCATTCATTGGCAAGCATCTGTTCCCGCATGGAATCGATTATGACTGTCCTATGCCAGATGCCGTACTCAACAATGCAAAACAGATTTTACAAGGATTAAAAGACAAATTAGCATAACAGTACGAAGGTTCAGTTTGTTCAAATACTTTACACAAGCAGAGAGGACATACCCACCTCTCTGTTTCATTTCTAGGGGTGATTTCTTTTTCAATGAAAACTCGGGGCGTACCAGATTTTCTCCTACTTTTTTTAACAGTGCTACTTGTAGGCTTTGGCATTACGATGGTAATGAGCTCCAGCTACATCTATGCTCAAACCGGAATATTGACATCCAAAGGTTGTGATCAATGTCTAGGTGACGGTTTGTACTTCGCAAAAAGACAAATCATCTTTGCCATCTTGGGTCTGTTTCTTATGCTCTTTGTTATGAACATCCCCTTCTCCTTTTATAAGAAAAACTTCCTGTTGATTGCCGTCGGTAGCTTTTTCTTACTTCTACTTGTTTATATTCCTGGATTTGCGACCAAAGCTAACGGTGCGCAATCATGGATTAAATTAGGCTTTATGAATTTACAAACCTCAGAGGTTGCCAAGCTGGGATTAATTCTGTATCTGTCAGCCCTCATCGCCAAAAAAGGTGATGCCTTCCGGAGCTTCAAAACAGGTTTAATACCACCTTTGACAGTTACGGGTATTTTCTTTTTGATGATTATGGGCCAGCCTGATTTAGGAACAGCCGCCATTATTTTAGGAACGGCTGGAGTTATCTTAATAGCAGGTGGAGCTAATATTAAGCATATCTTTTTGCTTACGGTCCCTCCATCTACTCTGTTTATTACTACTTATATCATGGTAAAACAACATGCTTGGGCACGATTAACCTCTTTTACTAATCCTTGGAGTGATCCATTAGATAAAGGATTTCATATGGTTCAATCCCTCTATGCCATTGCACGAGGCGGAATCTTCGGCACAGGGTTCGGGAAAAGCTTACAGAAGTATCTGTATCTACCGGAGGCATATACCGATTTTATCTTTTCCGTTATTGCTGAAGAGATGGGGCTAATCGGTACCTCTATCTTCCTGCTATTATATCTGCTGTTAATCATTCGGGGACTGCAGATCAGCTTACGATCAACTGATACCTTTGCCACACTGGCTGGAACAGGAATCGTTACCATGATTAGCATTCAAGCAATGATTAATATCGGTGGCGTAACAGGTGCTATACCTTTGACAGGTGTACCATTGCCATTTATCAGTTATGGTGGATCATCCCTGTTGATTTGTATGACGAGCATGGGAATCCTGCTAAGCGTATCTCGTGATGTTAATAGACAAAAAAATGCCCAGAGCACCTCGATGCAAGGATAGGTTTTTCCCTTCACAAGCATAAAAAATCCAACGACAGTACAAATTCAGTCGTTGGATTTTTTTCTGTTTCTGTTTATACCTATCCTTGGATCTCGTTATTCAATCGTGAGGCCCTCGACGCGTACGTTTACCTCATAAACCGTCAATCCTGTTAAAAACTCTACTGTTTCCTTTACTTTCTCTTGTAGATGCTGGCAGGTCTTGCTAATGATAGTTCCGTATCGAACAGAAACCCATAATGTAATAGAAGCACCCATATCTCCTATTTCGACCATGATTCCTTTTGCGTTATTCTTCGCACCCAATCGCTTCGTCCATTCATCATAAAATGTAGTAGAACCGCCTACAGCTACCTCTTCAATCTCCTGAGCCGCTACTCCTGCAATAACTGCAACTACTTGATCTGCCACTCTGATTTGGTCTTTCACGGAATCCATCCCTACCGCCTCCTTATGTGAACCGCCCTTATGTAGCGCTACTTACCTTGTTGTACATAGTTTACCCAACTAATCATGTGCTGCTTCAAAAATGTTTTTCTTTTATTATAACGGGTTTCGGCAAAGGCTTGAAGCACTATTCTCGAAAATTTTACCAGCTTTTAAACCAATAGAAAATCGGACAAACTACCCTTACAAAACGAACTACCGTTTACTAACGTAGCTTTTTTACAAAAGGGAGGCATACATACAGTGCAAAAAGTTATGTATTGGTGTTTCGGAGTAATCTTGTGTACTGCATTTCTGGTTAGTAGTATTCCAAGTATCACACAAGCGTTTACCATGGGTCCTACCTATAAAGAAGGAAGCACAGGTGCCAATGTAAGAGAACTACAAGAGCGACTTAAACATGTTGGTTTTTACACAGGAGATATCGATTCTATTTTTGGTCCTCGCACAAAAGCAGCTCTGCGTCATTTTCAATATGAATTTGGCATGACGATTACCGGGGAGCTAGACGATAAAACAAAAGTCAAGTTGTACAATGCAACAAAAAATTATGTGATGGGGACTTTTAAACCAAAAGAAAAAAGAAATCAAGTAATCACGGCTTCTAATGGCTTTTCGACTAATGATCTGCAAATTATGGCTCAAGCTGTATATGGAGAAGCACGCGGTGAGCCGTATGTCGGACAGGTTGCAGTCGCTGCCGTTATTTTAAATCGTACCCAAAGTCCCTCCTTCCCTAATTCACCGGCTGCTGTTGTGTTTGAACCACGTGCATTTACTGCAGTAGCCGACGGTCAAATTTATCTATCACCAGATGAAACAGCGCGAAAGGCAGTTCAAGATGCCCTAAAGGGTTGGGACCCTAGTGAAGGGGCTACCTATTATTTTAATCCAGATACAGCAACCTCTGCTTGGATCTGGAGTCGCCCGCAAATTAAAAGGATAGGTAAACACATCTTTTGTAGATAATCATTAGATTTAACCGTATAAAGATGTAAAACCTGGTATTAATCATTACCAGGTTTCTCTCTTTTTAATAGACATAATAATGTTTCAGCTTGCTCATTTTGGTCCAAATGAGTGTTGCGCCATTTTTACAAACCTTTCTTCGTTTTCAATGGTGCCACAGATGCCACATTGAACAAGATAGTCATCCCCTTTATACGGCTGATGAAAAGCATCTAATTCCGTTTGAGTCAATTCTTCTATGGTCTCACCGGTTTGCGGATGTAAGCGAACATATTGGGGTTGTTGACGTATGATGGTAAATCTCATACGATTAGTGCGGCATACCGGACAGCAATAGGGAGCAGACATAAAGCACCTCCTTACGTTTTCCTTAGTTTTCCTTTAACGTAAAGGGAATATGCACTCATGAATCTCGATCATCTCTGCAACACACATTAGAAAATAAACCGGTAAGAAATGAGGGGTTATATGGTATGAAAAGCATGCGACTATTTTATTTGTTGGTAGGGGGAAGCTTCGCGCTGGCGGCTGGGTTTCACTATTTCACAGAAAATGAAGTAGTACGGTTTATCACGGCTTCCATAGCCATTATCTTTCTCGCATCCTGGTTAGGAAAAGCTACCGAGAATGTCGCTCATTATGCGGGGGATCGCATTGGTGGATTCTTAAACGCAACCTTTGGCAATGCCGCGGAATTAATTATTGCGTTCTTTTTAGTTAGAGAAGGTTTGTTTGAGATGGTAAAAGCGTCTATCACCGGCTCTGTTATCGGAAATCTTTTATTGGTATTAGGCCTAAGCGTATTGCTTGGTGGTTTAAAATTTAAAGAACAAATCTTTAATAGCCAGCTAGCCGGGCACAATGCTTCTATGATGACGTTAGCTTTGGTTTCGTTGTTTATTCCCGCTATCTTTATGTCTGAGCTATCCCTTGATAAGATTAACACTCTGTCGATCGTGATTGCGATATTATTAATTATTGCGTATGTACTGTGGCTGATCTTCTCGATGGTCACACATAAAACATTTCTCACCGATGTGGAACAATATGAGAGCGAGGCTATCTGGTCAAAGCCAGTTTCCATCGTCATGCTGGTGCTATCAACATTCTTTGTCGCCGTCGTCTCCGAGTGGTTAGTACATAGCGTGGAAGCAGTCTCACATACCTTTGGCTGGTCAGAGCTGTTTGTGGGGGCTTTTGTCATTGCTATTATTGGAAATGCCGCGGAGCACAGTGCCGCAATCCTGCTAGCAATGAAGGGGCGTATCGGAGCAGCTGTGGAAATTGCTGTGGGTTCTAGTTTACAAGTAGCTTTGTTCGTAGCTCCCACACTGGTCTTAATCAGTCTCTTCTTCGGGTCTCCTATGAACATCGTTTTTACTGTACCAGAGCTCACAGCAATTGCCGTATCAACCATTATCACGATTTCGATCTGTCGAGACGGTAAAACCAATTGGTTCGAAGGAGTATTGCTGTTAATTGTGTATATAATTCTTGGTACGGCCTTCTTCTTCGACTAGATCGTCCACACGTAACAAAAACTCGCTAAGGAAAGAAAGCTTTCCTAGCGAGTTTTTATTTTTTTTCGTTAAAGAGCTCGTGTAAATCGGCTAATTTGTGTTCAAGATTTTCCAGAATAGACCTGCCTTCATCTTCCTCTACTACACCTAGGCGAACAGCGAACTCGATTTCACGCGACAAACCGAACATCTGTGTATCAAGCACCTCTTCGTATAAAGGACACTGTGGCATGTTCAAGTTCTCCATCTGAACATCAATTAATTTATATATTTTATCCGCATCTGCTCTTAATAACGCTAAAGCTTTATTCGCCATATCGTTATGAATTTTTACGTCTGTCAAAACCTATCCCTCCGTTTGGACACGTCCTTACCATACATACATAGTACGTCATAACGAGTCATTTGAAAAGGGGATAACCTTTTATTCATAGTGCATAATATGTTAAATGGCTGTGAAAACGCTGTCAAAAAACTCTTCTAACCAACACATTCATTGCGGCACACTACATCCTGCGATACAATAATGAAGTAGGAAAAGGCTAACAGAGAGGAAGACCAAAATGGCAGACGTGATTGTAGTAAAGGGAGCTGTAGAATTCCCTATCACCATTGATCCAAGCGTGTGGGTGTTTGATGACCGAAAATTCGAACTGTCTTCTTATAAGGAGCAAGAGCATCTGGAATTACATGAGACGAATAAATATATCCGTAGTGCAGCTCTGCATTGGGAAAAAGAAATGAAGGAAGGCGCCACTCCTCCTAGTCAACGCAAAAGCTTGGTAGAAGAACGAAAGGTGCTTGAGGGCGATTATGCAATCAAATTTGCACCTTTTTTGGAAAATGCCAAGCCTCATCCGAACGCCACGACTCTACGTATTCACCGTGAGCAACAAGATTATGTAGATGTTTCTCTGGAAAAATCCAAGCAAATCATTCTTCAATTCTCAAAAGACGGTAAACCAATTCGAGACAAAGGGCCGGTCTTTTTATATTTCCCAGAAGATCTACAAGAAAACAAGCAACCCCTACATGACATTACAATGTTTGAAGTCCTGCTATAAACAAAAAATAAGTGCCACCCTTCCATAGGGTGGCTATCTCGATTTGCTCGTTTTCTATTTAATGTTTGCAATTCTAATACCTACATGACTTAAGCACTTTGAATAGAGAGTTTCCTACGCGCCATTTCAGCTTCTACCAAGAAAATAAAATCGGCATCGAGATGAAGGGCGACTGCACGTTGATATACTTCTATCAACATCGTATCACTTAAGTATCTCACGCTTGTCACCTCCCTTTTATTCTATACCGTATTGTATCAGCTTATAAAAAAACGAACAATCGTTCCGATATCCACAAGTGCTGTGGAAATCCTGTTGATAGCCTGTGGGGTAATTGTGCAAAAGATGTATAAATAGATATATACCCTTGTGGATTTCTTTTTTTGAATTATCCACAAATAATTGCATATTGTCGAAAAATATAGATTTCATATAAAAAAAAGACGGCCGTAATGGCCGCCTCTCTTTCTATCCGAGTCACTTTTATGTTCGATATTCGCTTTTTGAGTATGAGACTAGTGCATGGAGACACGAATAATCTCGGTGACAACAACCATAGCGAAGACAGCAAACCCGAATGAACCAGTGAAGAATAGCATGTGGCGAATTTTCTTTTTATCTTCCACCTTATGTCCCTCGCTTTCAACCAGAATTCCTACTCCGGTAGTATTATATATATCCATACGTATGAGAAGCCCATTTCGTTTCAATTTTTGTTTACTCTTCTATCTCTTTTTATCCCGAATTTCTGAGTTAAATCGACACCCAACGAAAAATAATCAGTAATCATTAGATAGCTACTCTCTTCGTTTGTATTGCCATTCTTTTCTCCATTCGATACATATGCCAGCATACAAGTAGCCCGATTACTGAGGCACCTAGCTATATCCCACTTCTGCAAGTAGATGGGTCTCATCTCGCCCTCGATTTCGTATAAGAAGGATTAAGTTTATCGCTAGTAACACGCTCTATGGTACGAAAAGCGTTAGAGGCTAGGAGTATCTGTCAGATTAAGCGAACAGGAAGCATCCCTCCCCAAACGATCGACCTACATCGTTTTACCAAAGGAAAAGAAAGATCGTCCAAGTATCGAAAAGTGGCGTGGGGGGTATTACGAATGCCACTAATTCTTGATTTCTTACATTTATTAGTGTATGTACCATTTTTCAAGCCAGACGAAGAACAAATTACGAAAAACATAAAAAAAATAAAAATACTCTCTTGGTACAAAGACTTATTAGAACATGAGGAGTATAGAAGTCTAATCATCTATAATAAAGATGTTAGAACGGTTATCGGGCAATTTAAAACAGAAAAATTAACTCAACAAAATTATCAAATGAAATGTCAACGTAAATTGGTAGCTATTTTAAATAAGAGGCTGTCGCTGCGCTAATTTAGTCGCTTCGTGAATTTTTGTCCGCTTGGTCTGCCATAGCTAATAGGGTTGATTTTTGCATATTCGTAGAACCGACTCTATTTTTACAGCTTACAACCACAATCTATTTTACATAGCCATCCAAAAAAACCTATTCATTTGAGCTTTTTGTTCTTTGGATATCTGACCATTTTCTGTTTTTCAACACCATTCATTTTTGGTCTTCTTTATAAATCTAATCACTAAACAGATACTCCATTAAATAAAGCCAATGCCCCACTCCATAAGTTACAGTTAAAATCCGCCAAACTACCATCAGCCCCCTAACATTCGTTTATCTCCCTTCTTTTTATAAAAATCCTAGTGCAATATCCCTTCTCCATCCCTAAATTATTGCTTTTTCTTTAACTCTAATCCCCCATTCTTATATTTTTAAAGGCGTGCCCATCAGCAACTGCGTGCCCGATTAACTAGTATAACGAGGGGGTGATTTGCTTCAGAGATCGTCATCACAATAAACATTTGCACAAATTGTAAAATGTCAGTTTCGTAATGACAAATTACGTAATATACTAATCTCAATAGAATAATGATCTTTCTTAAACATCTATTCTCTAAAACATCCCTTTCTAGTAAGGAATAGATTGCAGTGTGACATACAAAGACCTCTTATCTGGTTTTCTGAAAACAGAAGTTTATCACTAGATGAAATTGTAAACACCCTGATTCAAACAAAAGCCAAAATATAAACCTATAGGGAATGAATGTAATGGCATCTTACATACGTGGGAAGTGCCTATTACAACCCGTTCTGAATCTTATTGGTATGAAACAAGCGGAGTTAGCGAGACGTACAGGTTATTCGGCTAGAATGATCTCGCATTATGCGACTAATACCAAACTGATGTCTCCAGAAGCTATGTATTCCATTACTTCCATCATTCAGATGTACATGCCAAACTTCCGAATGGAACACCTCTACGAATGGGAACGGGAACAATAGGCATTGATGAGTAGATTTTCTACTCTCTCCTGCGGTATTTAAGAACCTATAGGTACTTATTTTTTTATTTACAACACTATTTATTTGAAGTATGATGTGGTGAATAAAATTCCTTATTTTTACAAAAAAAGAAAGGGGATAGGTTTAATGCACGTCTTGGAATACAACTATCAGATTGCGCAAATAGAATTGCGCCAGCGTTTACAAGAAGCACTTGATCGCAAGGGTTGGAAACAAAAAGATCTTGTTTCAGCAACTGAAATTGATTCAGTCACCATCAGTCAAATCCTTAACAATAGGTAAAAAATAAATGGGGGGAATTATTAAAATATGCGGCAGAATTAAAGGAATTAGCTATCACGTTAAACGATAGTAATTTCATAGCTGAAGCCCTACTATATGAATCCTTTAGTTATCGAGAAATGAAAGATTATGATAAGGCATTAGTTATAACTAAAGAATATGCTAAGTATGAAGGCTATCAACAAATTTCGAAATTAAACGAATTATTATTTTTAATAGAAATGGGCCATGTCGAATACATTGACAACTTTGCTTGTTTAGCTACTGATGTTGAAATATTTATGTTATTGCCAGTTGCTATTGAAACATATTTACAGAAGAAAGATGTAGAAAGCATTCAAAAACTGATCAGTACCTTTGAAATTCAAATCAAAAAAATTGGTTATCAAACAAGCATTCCTACCAAAAGACATAAGTTAAAACTTTATCAAGCATTAGCCTCATACTATTTTATAATTGAGGAAAGCAACAAAGGATTTGAATTCATCTTTGAAGCTCTGGAGCTAGCTATCATGTTTAAAAATGTAGAAAGAGTCCGTAGCATTATTTTGAAATATTATGAATATGATTATCTTGCAACACCAGAGCAAAAAGAAAAAATTTGTCGATGTTATGACAAAAGGGACGGTGATTTACATGAAGCGAGGAATAATCTTGTTACTAGCGATTCTCTCCTTGTACGGCATTACAGAAACGAATTTTGAGGCTAAAGAATTTGATACAGCAGTTTCTTCAAAAAGTGTAGGTGAAGGATGGTAGAGAGAGGATAACCTCTCTTTTTTTTTGAAAAAATTAAACAAAATTTCTGTTAGGAAAATTTGTTTATACTGATATATAATTAAGTCAACAACTGGTAATCAATGTAAAATTCGGAAAATTGCATTAGTTCTATCGTTTTTGTGGTTGCCAGAGAAAGGAGGATAACAAAGAAGGAATGCCCATAGGAAGGAGTTGACAGATGTTAGTATGGGGCGATTGCAGGGGTAGATGTCGAAAGAAGGATTATAAACAGGTAATAAAAACGGGATGTTCCCATATGCCCAACGAAAGCTTAGGAACACCCCCACAATCAGAGCATATTAATGATGCTCCATTCAAGTTTACCACGCCTTTACGTTTAAATGGAAAAAAATATTTTTTTTCGAAAAAGTAGTTATCTAAAATGTGAATAATCTGTACACCCCAATCCTAAATTTGAACCAACTGGTACTGATTTGATTTCTTCTAAAGAATAACCAAGTTGAAGAGACACATCTGAATCTGATGTACAACAGCTTGTTGGGCCACAACAACTAGAGTCATCAGTTACACTTAGAACCACCTTTTTATAGTTCTCACGGACTGCTTCTCTGATTTGATCTTTGTGTACTTCATTCATATGAAACAATCCTAATTTGATTTTGTTTCTATCCATTCAATAACTACATATCTGCATATGTGTAATTTGTTTTAAGGGAGTTATCTATTGACCAGTCTCAGCAAAGAGTTTTATACGTGTCCCTATCTCATCACGAACACGTTGAAATATAGCCCATTTCTCTTCATCGGTTCCTTCTGCTTTTGCAGGATCATTAAATCCCCAATGGACTCGTTCCTTATCATTTGGTGTAACAGGGCATACATCATTCGCATGTCCACAAAGGGTTACAATTAGGTCTGCATTTAGTAGAAGTGAAGGATCAATGACATCGGAGGTTTGATTCGAAATATCAATATTTACTTCTTTCATCGCTTTAACAGCACTAGGATTTACACCGTGGGCTTCAATTCCAGCAGAATAAACATTCCACTTTTGCCCTAAATATTTTTTAGCCCATCCTTCTGCCATCTGACTACGGCATGAATTTCCTGTACATAGGAAGTAAATTGTTTTTTTATTAATTCTGTTCATATCCGTTTCGCCCGCCCTTTACGTTTTCTGTTCAGTAAAATACATTCGTTTAAACCAGAAAGCCACATTGACTAGTGCAATCATGACTGGTACTTCTACTAATGGGCCAATAACTGCTGCAAAAGCAGCACCGGAGTGGATACCAAACACTCCTACTGCGACAGCGATCGCAAGTTCAAAGTTATTACTACCTGCCGTAAAAGCAAGTGTTGTTGTAACTGGGTAGCTTGCTCCAATTTTCTTTCCCATGAAGAAAGAAATAAAGAACATCAGTATAAAATAAATTAATAATGGGATCGCAATACGAACTACATCGAGTGGTAAGCTGATAATGGCATCGCCTTTTAAAGAAAACATCACGATAATGGTGAAGAGTAAGGCAATTAGGGTGATGGGACTAATTTTAGGAATAAACTCATTTTCATACCAGTGACGCCCTTTTACTTTTAAAAGAGTAAAACGTGTCAGGATCCCTGCAAGAAATGGGATTCCTAGGTAAACCATGACAGACTTCGCTACTTCCACCATAGTGATCGAAACAACTGCACCTTCTAATCCCAACCATTCTGGAATGATAGTTACAAATAGATAAGCATACACTGAGAAGAAAAGCATTTGGAAAACTGAATTAAATGCCACTAATCCAGCAGCATATTCCGTGTCTCCTTTGGCAAGATCATTCCAAACAATTACCATAGCAATACAACGTGCCAAGCCAATCATAATTAAGCCGATCATGTACTCTGGCTTATCTGATAGGAATAAGATGGCAAGACTAAACATTAAAATTGGGCCGATAATCCAGTTTTGAACAAGAGAAAGGATTAAAACCTTGGTATCCTTAAATACTCTTCCCATTTCTTCATAACGCACCTTAGCAAGTGGTGGGTACATCATTAAGATAAGTCCAATTGCAAGAGGAATGGATGTGGTTCCCACCTGTAAGCTATTTAACCCAGTAACAAACTGTGGATAGATAAACCCAAGGCCAACCCCAATACCCATAGCCAGAAAAATCCAAAGTGTTAGGTAGCGATCTAAAAACGAAAGACGTTTTTTCCCCACATTACTCATCGTTACAATCTCCCTTACATTTCTTTTTAGTAGAGGGTTTAATCGCAAGTAATCTGTAAGTTTGCTTCTTTTAATTTCTCAAAATCTGAAGTGCAATCCGGTAACTGTGCTAGAGATAAGCCAATTTGCTTCATTGTTGAACGATTCAAAGAGTAGAAGACCCATTGACCTTTCCGTGTTTCATTTACTAAATTCTCGTTCTTTAAACGACTCATGTGCCTAGATATCGAAGGTTGAGAAATTCCAAAGATCGGGACTAATTCACATACGCAACAATCTCTTTGATTTAATAAGGCAATGATTTTAAGCCGGGTTGGATCACCTAATGCTTTTAGAGCCAAAGAAAGTTGGATTAAATCCATGTGAATAAATGCCTCCTTTTATAATTACCATATAGCTATATGGCTATATTATCATTATGCGAAGGTCATTTCAAATATAACCTTAAGAAGAGTGACCACATGTATATCACTAAACACCATTTTTCTGCTTGAAAGCGGTGTAAAATTAAAAGACATCCAAGAACGTTTTATGACATACCAAACTTTCAACGAAGCAAATGCCGATATCTATACCCATGTTACGAGTAAGATGAATCGAGAGACGGCAGAACGATTGATACACTTAACCCGAATAAATTTAGTCCTCCTCAATTCGTCACCAAAGTTGGGTTTTGAGAAACATATACAGAGAGATAAAATAAAAAAAGCCTTGATATACAAGGCTTTTGACAAATAAAACTATGGAGCGGGTGATGGGAATCGAACCCACGCGACCAGCTTGGAAGGCTGGAGTTCTACCATTGAACTACACCCGCATATATGATTGGTGCGGACAAGAGGACTTGAACCTCCATGGTGTTGCCACCACTAGAACCTGAATCTAGCGCGTCTGCCAATTCCGCCATGACCGCAAAATTAGGATTTGTGTAAAAATATTGTAGCACGATTTTCCTTAGAAATCAAGTAGCTATCCCAAAGCAAAATGGAGCCTTTTTCCAACCTTCATGCATAATAACAGGAAAATAATGCAAAGGTAAGGAGGAACTTGTTACGGAGAAAGGTTGATGGGATATGGATCAAATTCTGATCGCCAGAAGCACCTTTGGTATGACGATGGGCTTTCATATTATCTTTGCTTCGCTTGGCGTTGGCTTACCGTTAATGATTTTAATCGCAGAGCTGTTGTATCAGCGCACAAAGGACACCGACTATTCACTTATGGCAAAGCGCTGGACCAAGGGACAGGCCATTTTACTTGGTATCGCTATTCCCTCTGGAACGATCTCAGGTGTGCAATTATCCTTACTATGGCCAGGTTTTATGGAAGTCGTCGGCAAGGTTATCTCTCTCCCATTCCAAATTGAAATCTTTGCTTTTTTTTTAGAAGCCTTGTTTTTATCTATTTATGTGTATGCAGCACATCGTCTATCTCCCAAAATGCGAATTGTAAGCGTACTACTTGTTTTAATTGGAGCCACTGCTTCCGCTGTGCTCATTACCAATGTTCACGCCTTTGAAGGGACTCCGACCGGCTTTCATTTGGTCAATGGAGAAGTGGTTGACGTCGACCCTTGGAAAGCATTTTTTAACCCTAGCTTTTTTGTTACAGCCGGGCATGTAGTTGTTTCCGCCTATATGACAGGTGCGTTTATCATTGCATCGATCGCGGCCTATAAAATGCTGAAGGTCAATAAAACCTCTCGTGAGTATGCCTTTCATCAAAAAGCCTTATTAATGGGGCTGGTCATCGGTGGTACATTTTCCTTACTGACAGGGATCAATGGACATGATTCTGCTCAGCATTTGCATCAATATCAACCAGAAAAATTGGCCGCGGCAGAGGGCTTATTTGAGACACAGTCCCATGCTCCTCTTGTTATTGGTGGAATCACAGATGAGGCGACACAGCAAGTAAAATATGGACTTGAAATTCCTTGGTTGCTAAGTGTGCTAGCGGGAAATACACCAAATGAGGTGGTCGTAGGGCTAAATGATTTCCCACGGGACGAATGGCCTCCACTCTTTGTCCATACCCTCTTTAATTTTATGGTCTTGGTTGGTGGTGCACTCATTTTCGTCGGTTTTATCGGTTTTGCTTGGAAAAAATGGCTCAAGCATTCTCATTATCCTCGATGGGTATTGTGGATTTTTGTCCTAAGTGGTCCTTTATCTATGCTAGGTATTGAGGCTGGCTGGATTTTCGCATGTACCGGCCGTCAGCCTTGGATTTTATATCGTGTGATGAAAACAGCAGATGCTACTACCCAGTCACAGGGCTTAGGTACGCTATTTCTGTTATTCTTAGGAATCTATCTGTTCATGGCTATCGCAACAATCCTAGTCTTCCGTTATTATTTCCGCCGACATCCCATCAGCTTGGAGGGAGAAGCATGAGTGATACCATTATTGCAGTTACCATGTTGTGGGGGTTCGTCTTTATCTATTCGGTCGCTGCTTCCATCGACTTTGGTGCGGGCTTTTGGTCTATGATTTATCGGGATCGCGAGCAGACCAAAGCAACCCAAATCGCTAATCGTTACCTCTCTCCCTCCTGGGAAGTAACGAATGTCTTTATCGTGCTGATCGTCATAGCACTTGTTACCTTTTTCCCAGGAGCTACCTATACGTTAGGTACTGTATTGATTATACCTGGCAGTTTAATATTGCTCTTGCTGTTGTTGCGAAGTGCCTTCTTGGTTTTTTCTCATGTAGTAGAGGATTATCGTAAAATGATGTCGATAATCTCAGGCATTACGGGTATCTTGATTCCTGCCCTATTAATCAGTGTATTGCCAATCACACAGGGCGGTTTTATTACACTTGAAAACGGCTACGAACAGCTTCAGCTACTCAGACTGTTTTCTAGTCCACATGAATATATGTATATTGGGCTGGCGATTACTAGTACTCTTTTTCTCTCCTCACTTTTGCTAGCCGATTTTTCCAATGTTCTTGGCGAACGGGAAGCATTTCAAATTTATCGCAGAGATGCTCGGATTGTAGGTCCTATCACAATTGGGCTGGCCATTGCGGTCGTAATTACCATGTCCAACGAGGCCTCGTGGATTTATGCCAATTTGCGTTCTCAGACTGGCTGGCTCGTCGCTTCTGCTGGCTTTTTCCTACTCTCCTACATATCGTTATATGGTACATCTAGACGAAAAGGCTGGCTTAGCTTCCCACGTCTTGCTACCATTGCTGCTATCATTCAGTACCTGTTAGCCAGCTATGCCTATGGTATAGCCCATCTTCCTTATTTGGTTTATCCAGATGTTACGATTGAATCAGGCTTCACCCATCCGAATAATTTTCGAGCTATGTTTGTTGTCTATATCGTAGGTTTTGCTATTCTGACTCCGGGCTTTCTCTACTTCTGGCGTTTATTTATGAATGATACAAGAGAAGCCAAAAAGTCGTAACAGGCTACCTGTAAATATGGCTACACAAGGAAAAAGCCACGCAGAGTGTAGAAGCTCCACGTGGCTTTTCATCATTCGTTGTAGGAAACAAGAGCGATCATGCCCTCTTCATCATCAATATCTAGCTGAATTCGAGCTGAAAATGGATCTAGTTCCATCTGATCACGCAAGTACTTGCGCAGGGCCTCTAACATATTGGCCTCAATCAGAACCTGCTCCCGCCCGTTCGCATTCACTTCGGCAGAATAACCATATTCCTCATCCCACATCAGTTCGACATTTACTTGATAAGGTTCGATCTCTCTTTTCTCAGCAATGTAAAGACAAATTGCATTAATAAGATCCTGTTCTAATAGTCTTATTGTTTCCATCGGTTTTCCTGTTCCTTATATTTATTATTGTTTTTATTATTTCGCACCATCTGGAAGAGACGAACCACCAGCAAGACAATCCCTACTAACATAAGGATATTCAATAATGCGGCAGCAAACGCTCCAAAACCTCCTAGGTGACCTAACAGACCACCAAACAACATACCTGCCAATCCGCCAAACAATAAGCCTTTCATGAAACCGCCGCTTTTGCTAGCAGTATTTGCTGCTGGTGCAGTAGTGTTTGTTTTGCTGTTTACGTTTTGATCTTGCTTTGCATTAGATTTCGGAGTAGTTGTACTTTGTGTAGGTTGGAATGATTTCGAACCAGACTTGTATCCACCACCGCGTTTTGCGTCTACTTCATGAGCGTTTATTCCAACGGTCGTAAACATTAATGCTAATGCCATGAAGACCATCAATAGCTTGTTTCTTTTCATAATAAAATGTATTCCCCTCTCTTTTCGACTGACAAGTAAGGTATACGATCAGACAGGTAAAAGGTTTCACCATGTAAGAAGTTTTTTGAAGAAGAATGACACTTCCAGCCGTGTATCGTTCTCAAAAGTAACAACTCTTTTGCAGGCTGACGCATACCAACACGATATAAGTGTTTATGCATATCATTGTAACACAGATTTCGCTTTTTTCCAGAAAAAAGCAACGGTAAAACTGTAAAAAATAATTTTTTCAATAAAAAGAGACGCTACCCTGCTAGGTCACGCCTCATCAATCTATAACGGTGAAAGGAATGCTCCCGACAGGAATCGAACCTGCGACCTCTTCCTTACCATGGAAACGCTCTACCGACTGAGCTACAGGAGCATGGCTCCTCAGGACGGACTCGAACAGCCAGCCTACGGTTAACAGCCGGTTGCTCCACCATTGAGCTGCTGAGGAATAGTCAGATAAATGCAACAATTAATATTTACCCTACCATACTTCCCATTTATATGTCAACAGAGTTCGTTTGGCTACTTCTTTTTTTAATCCTTACTTAATTTATGGCTCGTACCTGTCTTCTTTCATACAAATAGGCTGATACGAGGATACATCCAGCAGAATATAACCAAGCTGCCACAACATCACTGAAAAAATGGACTCCTAAATAAATTCGGCTGCATCCAACCAATAAAGGAATGGCAATGCCTATCATCGGCCAAATCCATGCGTTTGTACGCCCACGCTGATGCTTCCATAGCAAATAGGCTCCCATTCCAAAAAATAAGGTACTAAAGGTCGTATGTCCACTAGGGAAGGACCATGAGGACGGAAGATCAATCAAATTTACATCGATAGGCCGCTCGCGCATAATCGTTCTTTTGAGAATTTCTTTTCCTAAAAACCCCAAAGCAAGCGTTCCCAGAAAAAACCAGGACTCTACCCGATGTTTTTTCCACCAGCCTGTGACAAACAGGACTACCACAATCACTAAAATGTACACATCTCCCAATTGGGTAATAGCATGCATAATAATCGTTAAGTAGGGCTTGCGTACTTCCTTACTCATCATGATGCCCCATTCATCCATCACACTAGAACCGAGCCCAATGACAAGATAGGTTATCCAAAAGAAAGCGATAAATAAAATAGCTGCTATCAATAGAGAAAACCTGCTATGAAAGGGTGAGGCGTCTTGCATCCTGTCTTTTTTCATCACTACTCGCCTCCCTCCTGCATCAGGTGCGTCAGTGCTTCCCGGAAATGTTGGTCATCCAATGGGGTCCTAGCGTGCGGTCCTTTTGTCCGTCCACCGCCACGCCGGAATCTCGCCTTTTCATTACGTACTTCTAAATCAAACGTAATGCTATCCGAAGTAAAAATTTTACCATGTGGCGTCAGGGATCTGGCACCCTTCCCCATTACCATAGCGCCCAAACCAATATCCTGCGTCACCACGATATCGCCTGCTTTCGCTTCATTCGTTAAACGAATATCCACTGCTTGTGAGCCTGCATCTACAACCACATGATTATCATGCTGAAATTGATGGTTATAGCTAGCGAAGGTAATCAGCTCATAGCCGTATTGTTGACATAGCTCGACTGCTATCTGGAGAGCCTTTTTGGGACAAGCATCTGCATCTATTAAGACTCTAGATTTTTGATTCATATTATATTCCTTTCATATAACTGTATCCTGCATACATCAGCTTTTCTATATTTGCAGTTTTATGTAGCATAGCTCTATATTATTTGCTCTTTTTCGTATACGATAATTATAGCATGCTTTGCTGAAGGGAGTCAGATACGTGGTACGCTATGAATTCAAACATGAGGAGCGGCTTGGCATTCTCCTTCCCTTTCTCTATTTGGAATGGGAAGAATACGATCCTGCTGAGAGGGCCGATATCTTGTTGCAATGGGAAGAAATTCGTTCTAGAATACCAGATCGCGTGATCGCTCTTGAAGCTGTTATTAACAAAAAACAAGCGGAGCTCTATCAGGAAGAGAATTTTGAACGTTCGTGTGAGCTTAATTCTGAAATTGCTGAGTTAGCGAGTACAATCAATGATCTAAACATTTGGTTTCGTACTCAGCAGGATTTTGAACCGACAGAAATACACGGGTGATATTTCTATGCTTGAGCTGTAAGCGGATCGGCTTTTTGTGTATGAAAATATGTATAAAGCTATGTTTGTCGTACGCTTTTTTTATACAACCTGATAGCTAATCCCAACTTGTAATGCTAAATCCCGGTTCTTTATTATCGACAGAATATTCAGGCGATATAAAGCTAAGGTTGGACGTACATCCAACCAAATAAACAACCTTATAAACCCGCAAAAACGCCATATCGAGTATGTCTTCAGATACGACGTGCTACTCTTATCAGGCTCGAAGCCATGCAGCCATTACTTCATAGAAGATTTTCTCCTCTTTAAAATACGCCATAGCATTTGGTTTTGCCAAATACTCTCCAATTTCGGCTAAACGTTCATCAGATAGGATCACTTGACGTTGCTTTCCATTTTCATCGCGATATTCCACAGTGATTGCTACATCGCGCTCACGTCCATAATCGGCAAGCTCGTCCGGGGTTTGAAAAGTAATGCGTTTCATTCTTTCATTTCACTCCTGTCTATTATTGACACTGTATGGCGACATTATGGCATTAAATGGAGCGTTGGTAAAGAGAAAATCTTTACGTAAAATCCTTCTATCCTTGCTATTCAAAATGAAGCAAAAATCTTATAGGGAAAATAAATTTTTTTACAAAAAAGACTTACTCCAAAACAATTTGGAATAAGCCAAGCAAAATAGATCAAGTAGAGCAAAAATACCTTACATTTTCATTAATCTCTACCTGCTCTGACCAGATTTTTTGCAATCATGGACGGCATGGTATAGAAGGATGTCATGTGATCCCCTTTTGATTTAATTAACCGAAACAATCCAAGTCGGTTGGACATGTGTGGATGCCATCCATACTGCTCCCCTTGTGGAACCGCTATATCCTCTGTGAGGTAGTAGTAGCTTTTGGGAATATCCAAGCTATCGAATACCGATAGATCCAGCTTTTGAAATAATGGCCCCGCTGGTTCTGGAGTGACGGTTTGATATATCTCTGTAGCCAGTTCAAGATCGGCTGTATTCATAAACGTTTCCCGCCAATTTAGAAAAGGTAGCATAATTGTATTGTCAGATGATTTTTGGGCAAGCTCCTCCCAGAGAGCCTTTCCCTCGGGTGGTATCTCGTCCGCGACACTATAGCCATTCTGTACAACGAACGCGTCCATAAACACCAGCCGTCTAATTCGCTTGGGAATCTTTTCTGCCACTTTAGAAATAACCGTTCCCCCGAAGCTATGCCCGACAAGAACAATATTACATAAATTTCTCTTCTCTATAAAATCAACGACGGACCTAACATAATCTTCGTGAGTTACCGCTTTATTTGTATCGCTACCATGGCCCGGTAAATTTGGAGTATATACTGAGTTACCCATCTGATACAGTTCCTCGACTGTATTATGCCAATAGCTGCAATCCCCCCAAGAACCGTGAACTAAAACAAAGGTAATAGGCGAAGAGTCAGGATAATTATCTGGATAAGGATAATTGAACTGCTGGTGAGGATACAGCTGCCATGACATTTTTCCAAGATCGCCTTCAGGATAAAACGGGTTTTCTCTTAGACCTTCGTACATTTTTGGTCACCTGCTTCTTGTTTTGTTGCTTTTGCCTATACCATATGCCTAGTGTACGAAAGTGGGAACTTAGAAAAAATGTTACCCGGTTACTAAAGATTGCTTCTTCAAGAAAAAAAGCCGTCCAAATTGGACAGCTTGACATAACGGTAATATGACTTATTGTAGCGATTAGCATTATTTCTCTAGATGAAAAGGCACTTCCCACTGTACATTGTGGTTTTGTTTTAACACTTTATCATAGGAAATGGTAAGCTCTTTTGGAAGCTTGCCTTTATTATCAAATATCAGCTTCCCTTGTAATTGGACATTTCCATTTGGGGTGATCGTTGTCTTCTCAGAGTGGAAACGTTTATGAAATCTTTTGGGAAAACCGCTTCAAAATCAATACTACTTCCCCCCTTCACTGCTTTTTCGTCTTGATTATAC
>NZ_LSSO01000156.1:0-30472 GCF_001645205.1 Brevibacillus sp. SKDU10
GACATCCTGATCTATGATCCAAACGATCATACAAAGCTGTTAGAACGCTTTACTTTCCCGCGTCAACCGCAAGCTCCTCACCTTTGTCTCGCTGATTTTTTACGGCCTGTGGAAACGAATGAGATGGATTACGTAGCTTTCTTGACAGTTACAGCCGGAAAGGGAGTGAGAGATTTAGCGCAGGAATGGAAAGAAAAAGGGAACTATTTGCGTTCACATGTCCTGCAAGCAGTTGCCCTAGAGCTGGCAGAAGCGTTTGCCGAACGAATTCATCATGTTATTCGCGATTCATGGGGCTTTCCAGACCCAGCAGATATGACTATGCTAGAGCGTTTTGGGGCGCGTTATCAGGGAATCCGCGTATCGTTTGGATATCCTGCTTGCCCGGATTTAGAAGATCAAGAAAAACTCTTTAAGCTGTTGTCGCCGCAAGACATCGGAATTCAACTAACAGAAGGCTTCATGATGGACCCTGAAGCATCCGTGTCAGCCATGGTATTTGCTCATCCTGAAGCCCGTTATTTTAATGCGACTCCACCAGTTGGAGCAGAAGTGTGATCATAAACGACGAAAAGGGGGAGTCTCAATGGGAAAACGAGATTTGCGGGCCTATCTCACACAGCACGTACTAGTGGGTGACGGAGCGATGGCTACTCAGTTATACGAGCAGGGAGTTCCTATTGGCGTTAGTTACGAAGAGTTATGCTTAAGTAATCCACAGATAATCCGCAACGTACATGCCGCTTATTATGAAGCGGGAGCACGGCTGATTGAGACGAATACATTTGGGGCTAATCGGGATAGCTTGTCCCGATATGGCCTAGAAAGTAAGGTTACGCGGATGAATCGAGCCGCGGTTACCATTGCGAGGGAAGCGGTCGGAGATGATGCTTTCGTAGTTGGAGCGATGGGTTCAATTATTGCTGGACGTGTCCGCACTAAGCAAATCGACCAATTTAAAGACCAGTTCGAAGAGCAAGCTACTTCTCTTTTGCATGCGGGTGTAGATGGAATTTTGCTGGAAACGTTCTTGGATGTTGATGAATTATTGCTAGCGCTGGAGGTGATACGTCCTCTTACAGAGCTACCCATCATAGCCCAGCTTGCTACATTGGAAGTAGGCACTACGCGTGATGGTCATTCGTTGACTTATGCCTTCCAGCAGATTAAGGATGCAGGAGCGGACGTAATAGGACTCAATTGTCGCTTGGGACCGGCAGAGATCCTGCGTTCCTTCGAAGCAACAGTATGTCCAGATGATGTTTTTCTCTCTGCATTTCCCAATGCAGGCCGTCTTGGCATGGCTGATGGAACCCTTTCTTACAAATCATCTCCAGACTACTTTGCGGAAAGTGCTTTGCGCTTACATGAACAGGGTGTAAGACTAATTGGGGGTTGTTGTGGTACAACGCCGGAACATACCAAAGCGATTGTAGAAAAATTGGCAGGGTGCAAACCGCTGCCACGGGTGAATCCACCCGCTCCTATTCACTCGGAGAGAATTGAGGTGCAGGCTGTCCAAAAACGTCTTCAACCAAGTATTATCGAAGAAGTAAAGCATCATCCTACGATTATCGTTGAGTTCGATCCGCCTAAGGATCTGCATACGGAAGATTTCTTACAGGGCTGTTGTGCTTTACATGATGCCGGTGCGAATGCAATAACGCTAGCAGATAACTCACTAGCAACAGTTCGTATGAGCAATATGGCTTTAGGAGCCATGATGAAGCAATTAGGAATCGAGCCGCTACTTCACATTGCCTGCCGCGACCGTAATCTGATTGGACAGCAATCACATTTAATGGGTCTTCACGCACTGGGGATTGACCAGGTACTAGTTATTACGGGCGATCCTTCACGCTTTGGAGATTTGCCGGGTGCTAGTTCTGTCTATGATGTGAGCTCGTTTGATTTAATTCGTATGGTAAAACAGTTAAATCAAGGCTATGCGTTTTCAGGCAAACAATTGAAGCAGCATGCTCAATTTATTGTCGGGGCAGCATTTAATCCACATGTGCGCCACTTGGACGCAGCGGTGGCTCGTTTAGAAAAGAAGGTTGAGGCTGGAGCCGATTACATTATGACGCAGCCGGTTTATGATGCCGAGACCATTGTACAAATATATGAAGCCACGAAGCATATTCGTGTACCTATCTTTATTGGCATCATGCCGTTAACGAGCTCGCGTAATGCAGAGTTTTTGCATAACGAGGTACCTGGTATCAAGCTGTCCACCTATGCATTAGAACAAATGAAGCTATTTACAGGCGAAGCCGCTCGTCAGGAAGGTAATCGTATGGCAAAGGAACTAATCGATGCAACGCTTCAATACTTTAATGGAATATACTTGATTACCCCGTTCAATTACTACCAGATGACCGTCGAGCTGACCCAATATATCAGGCAACAAGAGCAAGTAAAAGCAGGTTTTAAAGAAGTGTCCAGCTCATAAGGAGCAGGGAGTTAATCATACCGTTTTAATAAAGGAAGACCCTTACAGGAAACGTAGGAGGTCTTCTTCGTTATGTACCTTTTTTACGGTTTTGGACAACGGAATAAATAAAGTGAACCATAACCAAAAAAATCAGAATGCCAAGCAAAATATTTGTGGTCTGTATTGCTTTACTTATCTTGCTTAATTCAGAATGAATGCCGATTAAAGCATTCCCTGTCTTACTGCTGATATCACCAATACTGTGTGCAATATCGTTAAAATATTGACGTAACGAAGAAAAGTCCATTATTTCCCCTCCAACCCAAAAAAGTAGATATTATTGGTTAGTATTCTATATTTGGGTAGATAAACACCAATTTTTCTTCCCAAATGTGACAAAACAGAAAAGAAAGTGAAAAATTTCTCATAAAGTGACAGATATAACTTTTGCATTTAAGCTGAACCCGTTATACTACGGATGTAGAATGAAATAGAGATCATTTTTCTGTATGTTCAAAGGGAAGGAAGTGTTAGAAGCATGCTGCATCCTGTTGCTGAACAGTTAGTTTGTTTCTATGAAATAGGGAATATTGATGATTTTCCAAAGAAAGTAGGCCGAGTGGTTTGTGTAGAAGAAACAGAGGTTGCTCTGTTTCGTTTAGATGATGATCAATTCTATGCAGTGGCTAATCGCAATCCACATCCTAGGGGAGGCACATTAGTAGACGGAATCGTTTCTGATCTATTTTTGTATGACCCTTTGTACGACTGGAAAATTTCGCTGGTAGATGGAACAGTACAAGCTCCTGATCGAGGCCAAGTAGAAGTATACCCTGTAGTGGTCGAAGGAAAAACGGTGAAACTAGGCTTGCCTGCTTGCGATAACTTTTTATCTTAACATACACGTGCCTAACACCTAAGGAGTTGGAGACCTTGTATACTGACACTCTGGAAATAATGGCTAAGAACGCAGTAAAGAAAAAAGAAATGCTGGATAAAAGCATAGCCCGTTATTTGCTACACGCAGCACTGGCTGGCTGCTATGTAGGGATTGGAATCGTATTAATCTTAACGGTAGGTGAGCCCCTGCTACAAGCGGGTTCCCCTCTTACGATGACATTGATGGGCGTGTCGTTTGGGATTGCTTTAACCTTGGTAATTTTTGCTGGTTCTGATTTGTTTACTGGTAATAATATGTATTTCACCATAGGTGCCTTAAGCGGTGTGACTAAATGGAAGGATGCAGGGAAGAACTGGGTGTGGTGCTGGATTGGTAACCTACTCGGTGCAACTGTTTTCTGTCTGATTATTGTAGGTTCCGGCGTGTTTAGTCATGCTTCAAGCGACCATATGCTCTTTTATCTAGCAGCCAAAAAAATGAACTTACCAACTGTGCAATTATTTTTCAGGGGAATTCTTTGTAACTGGTTAGTCTGCTTGTCTATTTGGACAGCGACCCGGGCAAAGGAGGATACAGCGAAACTAATTCTGATTTTCTGGATGTTGTTTGCCTTTATTACCTCTGGCTATGAGCATAGTGTAGCCAACATGACAGTGCTAACGCTGGCGCTAATGCTTCCTCACCCAGAAACCATTACCATTGCGGGCTGGGTTCATAATCTGAGCATTGTTACACTAGGTAATATTGTCGGAGGAGCATTATTTGTAGGCACCATGTACTGGTTGGTATCGCCTATAAAAACCAAGTTTACAAAAGGAAAACAACAGGAAGAACGTAAAGAAATGAAGCAGATAGCCCCAACAGATAGCGCTACTCTGCAAGCGAAATAATATATACTTCATTCGGGTAAGAAAGGTCTGTTCCTCGGCACGTGGGAGCAGGCCTTTTGTATTTTTAATAAGCATCGTCTTAGTAAGATGATATGTGAGGAGCTGACAGAATAATGAGATAACCGGCGGAACAATCTGAATTCAAGCGAGTGCACTTTTCCTACTAAAAAAAACCATCCAAATGGTGTATTGTGGTACTATTACTGTTGATGGTAAACACCATTTACATAAACAATAGAGAGAGAAAACGATATTTTTATTAAAAAGTGGGAGAGATTTACTTGTCTAATAGCACGATAGCGTATATCAAAGTATCCATTGCCATGTCTATTATAGGGAGCTTTGTAGTAGTAAATAAATTTATTTTAGAGCAAATCCCTATTTTTTTAGCATCTGAATTAAGGCTATTGATTGCTAGCCTTATTTTACTGCCAATGTTTTACCGAAAAGAAAGAAGGCTTCCTACCTTATATAAAAAAGATGTTTTTGTTTTGCTTGTACAAAGCTTCGTAGGGATTTTTCTATTTAGCATCTGCTTGCTATATGGCTTGCAATATACGTCCGCTGTGGAGAGCGGAATTGTACTGAGTTGTACTCCAGCTGTAATGGGAGTCATTGCGTACGTTTTTCTTAAAGAGAAATTAGGTTTTGCCAAGATTTCGGGGATTCTGTTAACTATTTTAGGAACGGTTTCCATAAATGTATTCGGAATTATTGCTACGAATAGTATAAGCTTTAGCTCATTATTTGGGAACTTTCTAATTCTTTGTGCTGTTATAGGAGATGCTATCTTTTTTTCATTTGGAAAACTATTATCGAAAGCTTGGTCTCCTTTATCTATCTCAACGGCATTAAGTATTATAGGGGCGATTTTATTTTTACCACTAGCTGTACATGATGCATTAAGCGTCGATCTTTCTGAAATATCCATAACGACTTGGCTGTTGGTTTTCTACACAGCAATTGTCGTAACAATTTTAGCTGTCATTTTAATGAATCAAGGATTAAAAGTGATACCTGCTAGTGTAGCATCCGTGTTTACTGCGTTAACACCGATTACTACGATTTTATTATCGAGCTTAGTGCTGAAGGAAGATATCTATTGGTATCATATTTTAGGAATGGGGTTTGTAGTATTGGGGATTATTGTACTGACCCGAACAAATGAAAAGCCAGTAGGGATGGATGTAGTCAAAACAGACGAAGTTAAATGATAGCTACGTCAATTGAGTGAATGGGTTTGTTCAATGCCATTATAAATAGCCCCCTTGTGGCAGCATCTAAAAAAGGATGAGCGTGCAAGGAGGCTATTTTTATAAATACCTTGTCTTATTTCTATAGCTGATATAAATCCTTATACTTTGTTTCTAAATAATGAACTAGATAGCTTGCATTTACTTTTTCCCCGGTAACGTGCTGCAATAGTTCCTGAGGAGATTTCATTTTTCCGAATTGGTGGATATTCTCGCGTAACCATTGGTTAATCGGCGCAAAATCACCTGCTCGTAAAAGATCGTCGAAATTAGGAAGCTGTTTTTTCATTGCATGCGTAAATTGCGCGGCATAAACATTTCCTAGGGAATATGTTGGGAAGTAGCCCATTAAGCCGCTTGACCAATGAACATCCTGTAAGACACCAAGATCATCGCTAGGTACATCGATGCCTAGGTATTCTTTCATTTTCTCGTTCCAAATTTGTGGTAGCTCTCCTACTTCAATGGTTTCATTGATTAAGCCCTTTTCGATTTCATAGCGGACCATGATATGCAAATTGTAGGTGAGTTCGTCTGATTCCGTACGGATAAAGGATGGTTCCACTAGGTTGGCTGCCCGGTAGAAATCTTGTAAGGCTACACCGGCAAACTGCTCAGGGAAAGCTTGTTGTGCCGCTGGATAGAAATGCTCCCAGAAAGGCAAGCTTCGTCCTACCATGTTCTCCCAAAAACGAGACTGGGATTCATGAACGCCCATCGAAGTGCCGTTACTTAGCAATAGACCATTATAAGCCGCATTTACATTTTGCTCATACATACCATGACCTGCTTCATGAATGCTGCTCCATAATGCATAACGGAAATCCTGTTCATCGTAACGGGTGGTTAGACGGACATCGGTGGAGCCGAAGTGAATGCAGAAAGGATGGGTACTCGTATCCAGGCGTCCAGCTTGGAAATCAAAGCCGATTTTTTTCAACACGAGCTGATTGAATGCTGCTTGATCTGCTTTGGCAAAATGCTTTTCCATAAAGCTAATATTTGGGCGACGATTTGATTCATTGATGGCATGAACCAAAGGAACGGTTTTATCACGCAATAAGGTGAAAATTTGATCTAATTGTTTTACTGTCATACCAGGTTCATATTGATCCAACAGAGTATCATATTTATCTGGCTTCGCTCCCCAGTAATCAATGAATTCCAATTTCATTTTTACGATTTTTTCTAGGTAGGGACGGAACAGGGAAAAATCATTTTTTTCGCGTGCCTCTTCCCAAAGATTTTCAGCTTGGCTTGTAACAAGCACATATTCCTGATAACGGTCGGTAGGAATCTTTTTGTTTAAGTCAAATTCCTTTTTCGATTCTTCCACTAATTTTTGAGTGACCGCATCTAATTGCTTGTAGGCTTGTTCCTCAGTTAGACGTTGTAGGAAATCCTCCATCTGATCGGATGTGGAAAGCTTGAATGCCTCAGTGGATAAGGTCGAAATCACTTCAGAGCGAGCATCCATTCCTTTTTTCGGTGCTTTTGTACGAAGGTCCCAGTATAAGACGGCAGTTGCATTGTTGTACGCCTGAATTTTTTTAGAGAAAGTAGTAAAATCGGCAGCTAATTGATTAATCGTACTCATAGACAGAACGCCTCCTAAAGAAAATTTTCTGATAAAAAATTTTTGTTTGAAAATTATGTATATATAGCGCATCTGCGATATCTTCGCTTACACACGCTAACTGTCTCATTATTATAGCGGATTTTTGGTCTAAGTACATCTATCTTCAGCAAAAGAAAAGCAGTAATTTATTTGTTCGCTTTACGTTTTGAATAACTGATGAAGATATAGCCAATAAAGAAAATAGCTATGATAGGCGCCATGAGCATAGTCCAGTTCATCTCACTATTATGGCTATCTTTAGCTTGTGCGATCTCTTTTAAAGAGCCAGCGACGACATCCATTTGTTTTTGGCAGCCATCCACTGAGTCCTGTTATCATTTCACCATTCTAAATCTCTGCCTACTAATTAAAGCAGCTATCAAAATAAGTCCGATCATTTTTATACGACCGATGATGTCCACGCCCTTTGTTGTGAAAATATAGAAATCTTATACATGAATGACGGATCATGTTGGATAAAATTTCAGGAAAGGTGGGACGTGGTTGAAGAGATTCGAGTTGATTGTAGACTTTTCTCTTTTATCATGGCGAGTTTGTTTGTATAATCGTACTGGTAGAGAAGCGTAAGGAAGAATTTGATTGCTATAGGAGAATGAATAAATGACTCAATCACAAGCGAATTGGGAGAATGAAATTACGAGACGGCGTACATTCGCTATCATTTCCCACCCGGATGCCGGGAAAACGACGATGACTGAAAAATTATTGTATTATGGAGGCGCTATTCGAGAAGCCGGCGTGGTGAAAGGGCGTAAAAATTCGAAGCATGCTACTTCCGACTGGATGGAGATTGAGAAAAAACGTGGTATCTCAGTAACCTCCTCTGCGATGGACTTTGAATATAAAGGACACCATATTAACATTTTGGATACACCTGGTCATGAAGACTTTAGTGAAGATACGTACCGTACATTGACTGCTGCTGATGCCGCGGTCATGATCATTGACGTAGCAAAAGGGGTAGAGGCGCAGACCATTAAGCTGTTTAAGGTTTGTCGGATGCGTGGAATTCCTATTTTTACCTTTATCAACAAATTGGATCGTCATGGAAAGGACCCGTTCTCTCTTTTAGAAGAACTAGAGAATGTTTTGGGAATCCGCTCTTATCCAATGAACTGGCCAATCGGTATGGGGAGCGATCTTTGCGGTGTATACGACCGAATGAAAAATCGCGTTGAGCTGTATCAGGATGGTAGCGATCACCAGGAGATATCCTCTGTTGAGGTAAGTGGACCTGATGATCCTAAAATTAAGAGTAGCGTAGGCGAGGTTTTGTACGATCAGCTTCAAGAAGAGGTTTCATTGTTAGATATCGCTGGTGATGAATACGATGATTCGCTGATTGCTAAAGGGGAGCTAACCCCGGTATTTTTCGGTTCGGCGATCAATAACTTCGGCGTGCAAACCTTCCTGGAAAATTTCTTGCAGATGGCGCCATCACCTTCACCAAAGAAAAGTACGATCGGCGAGATTGATCCATTAAATGGTAAATTCTCTGGTTTTATCTTTAAAATTCAGGCGAACATGAATCCGGCACATCGGGACCGTGTAGCATTTATGCGAATTTGCTCAGGTAAGTTCCAAAGAGGAATGAATGTTCGTCACGTGCGGCTAGGCAAGGACATTAAATTGGCTCAACCCATGCAATTTATGGCGCAGGATCGCGAAATTGTTGAGGAGTCATTTGCTGGTGACGTGATTGGATTATTTGACCCAGGAATTTTTCAAATTGGAGATACACTCTGTGTTGGGCCTGCATTTGAATATGAGGAAATGCCTCATTTCTCTCCAGAATTCTTTGCTAAGGTGACCGTTAAAGATGCGATGAAGCACAAGCAATTTCAAAAAGGCGTCATGCAACTGACAGAAGAAGGTACTGTGCAATTGTTTAAGACCCATCCATGGGAAGAACTCATTCTTGGGGTGGTTGGTGTCTTGCAATTTGAAGTACTGGAGTATCGCTTGAAGGCAGAGTACGGCGTTGATATTGAATTACAACGCATGTCCTATCAGATTGCTCGCTGGATCGAAGGAGATAAAGAGGCTATGGATGCGGTTAAATCCCGCAGCCAATCCGTTACAGATCGTTATGGTCGTCTAGTCATGCTCTTTGATAGTGAATACCAATTGCGCATGTCACAGGAAAAATATCCGAAGCTTACTTTCCATGAGAGTTCACTAGGATTACACCGTGTAACGGACTAACGTACAAAAGCAATTGCTAGAAGACGCAAGGGATGCAAAGACATCCTTTGCGTCTTTCTTTGTATAAAAAGGTTTTTTCATTCATGAAGCGGACAGCCACTCTCATATAGTGAAAAGAGCAGTAGCAAAGGAAGGAGTGGAAATTGTTTTGCGGAGAAAGTATGCCCTTTGGTTGCTGTTTGTCATTTTGTTTTTGGCCTCGTTCGACATGCATGCACAAATGCCTCTCTTGTCACCCTTTATTGAAGAATTAGGAGCCCCTGCTTTGCTAATTGGACTTTTGTTAAGCGCGTATTCCTTCACTAACCTGATTGGCAATTTGACAGCAGGACCTATCATTGATCGTTATAGCAAAAAAGGATTTATTAGCGCAGGCTTGATGATCTCAGGAATTCTATTAATGCTGCATGGGATTATTGATAGCTCTACGGAATTGCTCGGTATTCGTTTGACCTATGGGTATGTGATGGCTTTTGTTTCTCCAGCTTGCTTTGCGGTACTCGCCTCATCTGCGGATACGATTGATGAGCAAAATAAAATATTTGTGCAAAAGGGGATTATTCTGACCTTTGCTTCCATTTTGTCACCAGCGGTCGGGGGATTTCTCGCAGGAAGATTTGGATTTGCTAACTCCTTTGTCATTCTGGGTTGGGTAATGCTAATCACAGGGCTAATTGCATTGCTCTTTTTACCCAAGCATAGTGGCGATGCAAGGAGGGTGAATCCTGAGGAATATGTATTCAAGGAAGAGGTGCAGGAACAAAAGCAGGGCCACCAAAACAGCCTGAGTCAAAAGAAAACAGTAAAAGCAACGCTACAGGTGATATTCGGAAGCGTCGGGATGTATCCCGCTTTCTTTTCTGCCTTTGCTATCATGTATGCGCAAGGGACTATGATGTATGAAGTACCGCTATTAATTGCACGTCAGCATTTAGATCCTACAGTCACTGGAATGGTTTTTAGCATGATGGGAATAGGCTCATTGCTTACATTAAGCATAGCGCGGATTCAACGTAAATCGCCTGTGGTTCGCTGTTTAATTGGTTTATCTATTTTGAGTGCAATGTTTTATGCGACAGCAATGAATTGGAATGTCTCGATTTACTGGATGATGTTTTTAGTGGGGGGAGCCTTTGGTCTGTTATTTCCTGCAATGACAACCATTTTAACCTCTTATGCACCACGTCAGCTCTACGGAACCGCATTTAGTTTTTACTCTGCTATTATGTCTGCTGGAGCTATATTAAGTCCGATAGTGGCTGGAATATTTGATAATATCAGTCGCTCATTTTTTACTGGATTTCTCGTGCTGATGACGGCGAGTGTGTGTTGCATCCTGTTTCAGGATAAAAAGTGGCAAGCAGTCTCTCCGGTGCGGCGCTAATATGGCGCCATGACGGGGAGAATTTTCATTTTTTGAGGAGTGAATTGTCATTACATGGTAAATCTATTAGAGAACGAGGACAAATTAAAAACTTCTTGTGCAAATTGTTACGAAACTATTGCTAGTATGGCTTTTAGCCTCCATACTAAAACTAATTTTGTTAAGGAGGAATGTACATGTCTACAAAACGCAGCATGTGGTCATTATCAACTACTGCTCTCGTGCTTATTCCAGTAGCAGTTGGTGTAAATTACATCGGTAAGCTGTTTGCTGGACTCTTAAAACTACCTCTGTGGCTGGATGCTATTGGAACGGTGCTGGCTAGTTTGCTTGCGGGTCCTATTATCGGGGGATTGTCTGGACTTATTAACAACATTATTTATGGTTTAACAGTGGACCCGATTTCTTTTGTATATGCTATAACGAGTTTGTGTATGGGCTTGGTTGCAGGGGCAATGGCTTTTAAGGGCTGGATAAACAGTTGGGGTAAGGCGGCGGTTGTTGGATTAACTGTTGGGGTCACCGCTGTACTTATTTCTACCCCATTAAATGTATGGTTCTGGGGAGGGCAGACAGGGAATTTATGGGGCGATATTGTGTTTGCTTCTGTAATGAACAAGACACAATCCATCTGGCTTGCTTCTTTCTTGGATGAACTAGTGGTGGACGTTCCTGATAAACTCTTAACGGTTTTGGTTGCCTATGGTATATATCGCGTATTGCCAAAGAGCCTTATTCATATGTACAAAAACAAGTCAGATATTGAGTCACTGGATTAAGTTGGTAGATAAGAGGTGTAGAAACCATGAAAACAGTAAGTCTATATGTTCAAAAGGATACGGTCATACACCAGATTGATCCGATTACCAAGATGTTCTATATTGTTTTTGCTATATTGGTACCTATTATTTTACCGACTCTGTACACTGCATTGTTTGGGATGCTGGTGAGCTTCCTTATTTTATGGATTGGCAAAGTGTTCAGACGCGCTTTGGCAGTCGTTAGCTTTGTTGGATTTGTGCTGATAACCATTGTGCTTATCCAAGGTTTTTTTCATGTGAAAAATCAAACAGTACTATTTCATATTGGCTCCTGGGCGTTTTATCAGGAAGGACTCCTATATGCGCTGGGGATTTGTTTTCGCGCCCTTAATATTGTAGGAGCCTTTCTCATTCTTGTCCTGACGACGAAACCGTCCGATTTAATTGAATCGCTTGTCCGAAAAGGGCTGTCGCCTCGCTTCGGATATGTATTAAGTTCTGTATTTCAAATTATCCCACAAATGATGGCAACAATGGAAACGATTACAGATGCACAGCGATCGCGAGGAATGGAGACACAAGGAGGACTGCTGACCAGAATGAAAGCATTTGTTCCACTAATCGGTCCGGTTGTATTAAGCTCGCTCATTGATACGAAGGAACGAAGCCTCGCCATACAGGTTCGCGGATTTAATGTGGCCGGTCCCAAGACGTTCTTGCAGGAAGAAACACAATATGCACATGGAAAAATGTTACGAGCACTCATGGGAGTATGCATAGTGATTGCGATTGTTTGGAGGGTTATCGGATGAGTCACATTGAGATTAAACAGCTAAAATATCGGTACCCGATGAGCGAACAATTGGCGTTAGATGGTGTGAGCATCACAGTGCAACGTGGTGAGTTCCTTGGTGTGATCGGACAAAATCGAGCGGGTAAATCAACATTCTGCCAAGCATTAACTGGCCTAGTCCCTCATTTTTATAAAGGAGCCTATGGGGGCAGTGTGATGATTGATGGCACGGATGTGGGCAAAGCAGGAATTGACGAAACCATACGCAAGGTGGGCATTGTCTTTCAGAATCCTTTTACACAGGTGACAGGTGCTAAGCTAACGGTGTATGAAGAAATTGCGTTTGGATTGGAACAATTGGGTGTGCCTCGTCAACAGATGATGGAGAGAATTGATCAAGTCCTCCATTTGTTAGATATCGAGGAATGCAAGGACCGAGCCCCATTTGACTTGTCAGGTGGTCAGATGCAACGCATGGCAATTGCTAGTGTTATTGCTATGCGTCCTCAGGTGATCGTGCTGGATGAACCTACGTCTCAGCTAGATCCCCAAGGCTCCGAGGAGGTTTTTCGTGCTATCCATAGTTTGAGTCAAGAAGGCATGACCGTCATATTGGCTGAACACAAAATGGAAAAGCTGGCCGAATATGCTGACCGTATTGCTTTATTTCATCAGGGAAAATTGATTGATGTGGATACACCGTCCCGCCTGTTTTCACGCGATGATTTGGTTCAGTATGATATTCAACCACCTGTCTATACCAGAGTATGTCGTGAATTAGGGCTAAAGGTACTTGGTGCAAATACATATCCTGTTACATTAGAGGAAGCACAGCGTTCGTATGAGGCATATCAGCAACCAAATAGGCAAGGAACGGCTGAAGGACAACAAATGCCAGATTCCTTGAAAACAACAATAAAGCCTATCGAGCCCCATGGGCAAAAAAGTTTGCAGTCTAATGAGGGTGACCAGCATGATTAAACTAATGGATGTTCGTTTTGGTTATCAAAATGGGCGGGAAGTACTTAGAGGAATATCGCTTGCCTTTGACCAACGCACAACAGCTATTATTGGTCAAAATGGTGCGGGGAAAACAACGTTCGTCAAGCTGCTAAAAGGCTTATTGCAGCCAACAGCGGGTAACATTCTCATTGGAGAGGTTGATACAAAAACAGCAACGGTAGCTCAGCTTGCTGGTTCAATTGGGCTCGTCTTTCAAAATCCACATGATCAGATTTTTAAAAGAACGGTATTAGACGAAGTGATGTTTGGTCCCCTACAGCTCAAGGTAGACGTGCAAACGGCAAAGCAGCGTGCCAAGGAGGCATTGCAGCTAGTAGGCTTGTGGGATCGTCATGCAGAGAATCCACATGATCTGGGACTATCGGAGAAAAAACTAATTACCATCGCATCTGTGGTTGCTATGAATACGGAGGTTATCATTTTAGATGAGCCAACAATAGCACAGGACGATGCTGGAAAACGGCGGATTGCTGAAATTATTAGGCAATTGAACAAGGAAGGCAAACTAGTGCTGGCTATTTTGCATGATATGGATTTTGTGGCTGCCCATTTTGAGCGAACAATTGTTTTGAACGAGGGGCAGGTACTAGTTGACGCGGACACTCGCCATGTCTTTTCCAATCAGGAGCTTTTGCAACACGCAGGATTGGACACGCCTTATGTAACTCAACTGGGCAAAAAGTTAGGGGAAGCTGAAACCGTCCTGACAGCGGAGGAACTGATCAAAAGATGGTCAAGTAAGAGCAAGTAGTACGCGTTAGCCTGTTTTGTAACTGATCAAAATTTATCGAAAAGCCCACGATTTCCATCGCAGAAGAGAGATCATGGGCTTTTCGTGTGTAAATAGAGCTTCATCTTTTCACGAAATAATTGTGGATAGGAGGAGAGCTGTTCATAATAAGAGCGTACCGAGGAAGATTCTTGTGACGTATTCTTCCGATTGGTTTAGTCGATTATGAGAACATAATTCGTTGGTGGGGGATTTTACTCATTCTTTCTGCTGGTGTACCAAAGTTTTTTTATTTTATATGCCTTACATTTTTAGTAAGTTAGTCATTTTCTTACCTTTTGGATAAAAAATAATCGTTATCTACAATTGTTTGTATAAGTAGACTGTGGTATCATGTTTTTTGTAAGCGATACCATTTGTACGGCGTGTTACTAGTTAGACTAGGCATAAGCCAAATGAACGGAGCAATTCTTCCGTTTTTTTGCCTTATGCCTTTTTTATTTTATTCTTTAATTTTTAATGCGCTTACATAACCTAGCTGTACCTATTTTGAATCAATAGGTAACGTGCATCGCCAAGAACTGTTAGGAGGAACTACCATGATAAGACACAAAAACAAACTGATCCTTTCATTAGCGCTGGCACTCTCTGTATCTCCTCTCACTAGCGCATTTGCTCAAGGAGAAACAACTCCTGTTGTAAAAAACGAAACAACAGCACAACGGATACAGCATCTGGTTGATTCCACAATTGACCTGTTTCGCAATAGCTCTCAAAAAGATAAATTTGCACTAATGGAAAAAAATCTGAAGGAAGCAAGCTCCTTAGACCCGTTTAACATGGAGTTAAAATTTTATTTGGCCTCAACCTTGGTTTTTCAGAAGAAAGTAGAAGAGGCTGTGGGCATCTACAAGCAAATTGTTAATTTCCAGCCTAAACATTTTGAGGCAAATCTATTGTATGGTGTTTATTCAAAGGTAAATGGCGATGAGGCTACATATCAAAAATCCATGGCTGCATTACAAAAGATTGATCCACAGCGAGCAGCAGCTTTCCAAGCGAAGCTACAGGCGGCAGATGGATATTTAAAAACGGAACTGAATACCACAGTGCCTCAAAACCTGCCTCAAAAAAATCATGCGATTATCATTTTAGGCTTTGCACTTGAAAATGATGGCTCTATGAAACAACCATTAATTGAACGTTTACAAGCTGGATTAGCTATTGCAAAAAAATATCCTCATTCAAAAATTATCGTTACAGGTGGCTCGCCAAAAAATGGTATTACAGAAGCGGAAGCGATGAGCAAATGGTTGTTGGAAAAAGGTGTAGATCAGAATCGGATTGTATTAGAAAAAAGTGCATCTGATACAGTTGAAAACGCATTATGCACAACGGCTATTTTAGAGACTATGGGGATTACTGATGCGACTCTGGTAACAAATGCAACACATATGCGTCGAGCTCTGTCTGGCTTCCAAGCATCTAGTGATCACTATGCGCGCCTCATGGGAAAAGAAAATAAACGTACCTTTACGAACATGGTATATATGGATTACCCGTCTGCTGAAAAAGCAAAGCAAGTAACCAAGGATGAAAAGCTAGGGATTTACCGTGATCTATTACGCACCTCAGGAATCTGGGCATTCCCAGGCTATCAGCGTTAATAGAACAAATAAAGACGGAAAAGCCCCGTTGAATGGGGCTTTTCCTTTATGTCGAACAGTAGAATGATAGAGGAACATGTATATATATTTATGATCCTTCTAACACTTTTAGGGTAGTATCTACTTTGGCTGAGCGTTTGTCCTTATTATATCTTTGCGTCCAAATACCATCTGAGTTTTAACAAGAAGTAGGAGAATGGGAGAAGAGGTGCAGCATGGAAATTAAGGTGGATGTAAAAGGCAATTCAAAAGTTGCCATTATATCAAGCGGCAGCATCGTCATTCAGAATGTAAACGATGCTTTGGATTTAATAGCAAACGTAGGATATAATGGATGCGAGAAAATGCTTTTGAGAAAAGAGCACCTGACTGAGGAGTTCTTTGATTTAAAAACAGGTCTTGCAGGTGAAATTTTACAAAAGTATACAAATTATAAAATGAAGGTTGCACTGGTTGGCGAATTTGACTCCTATAACAGCAAGAGTTTGAACGACTTTATATACGAATGCAACAAAGGAAAACAGGTGTTTTTCAAACGAACAGAAGAAGAAGCGTTAGAAGCGCTACATGGTATAAATACGTAAAAATGAGCGGTGTCAGATCAGTATTTTTCGCAATCATTCCACATAGATGCACAATCCAAACGATAGCAAATCACTAGAAAAAGACCATCTAAACTTACTAGATGGTCTTTCTTTTCATTACTCATCTCCTGTCGCCACAGGGCTATCTGGATAGGAGGACCAATCGCTCCAGCTTCCTCCGTACAGCTTCGCATCGGGTCGACCGGCTCTCATAAGCGCTAGGAGATTAACGCATGCTGTTACACCCGATCCACAGTACACAATAATTTGTTCTTGCTGTAATAACTCACCGAAATAATTTTGCAGTTGTTCTTTCGTTTTTAATGTACCGTCTGCTTGCAGGGTATTTTTGTAAAAGAAACACTTGGCTCCGGGAATGTGTCCCGCCTTAGGGTCCAATGGTTCCATATCCCCACGATAGCGCTCCGGGGCACGAGAATCCAGAAGAGGTGTAGAAGACTCCCGTTGGACCACTTCATTCTTGGTAAGGAGCATATCTGATTGGACATTAGCTGTGAAGGAACGCGGCTTTCTATGCAGGATTTCTGTACTAGTCGGATAAATAGCTCTGTTCCATGCGGCATAACCACCATCCAGTACATATACCCGCTCATGTCCAACGTAGCGTAACATCCACCACAAGCGTGCTGCCATTGCCAAATCATCCCCGTCATAGGCGACAACGGTTGTATGTTGGTCAATACCGATTCGGGAAAATAAGGCTTCCATAGCGGCAATGTTCGGCAATGGATGGCGTCCACCATGTCCCTGCTCTGTTTTTTGGCCGGATAGGTCTGACTCCAAGCTGATGTAGGCGGCCCCTGGAATATGCCCTGCATCGTATTCAGCACGCCCTAGCTCTGGTTGTCCGAGTATAAAACGGCAGTCAAGTATTACAACTGAAGGATCGTTCAGGCGTTCATAAAGCCAATCAGCTTGCACCATGGGATCTTGCAGCTTACCCTGTAACATTTCATCCCTTCTCTCCAAACAAGATCGAAATATTGCCTTTTTTCTACTATAACAGATTAAAAGTTGTTTCGTCTTTGAAAAGAATGATACATTGAGGTATAGAGGGGCATACCTTTCTATTTTCATGAAATACATATGATTGAGAGCAAGAAAACATGTTGGTTTTTTAGAGATTGTCACATTCATAGGTTAGGTAGATTAACAGGTAGGAGGATACCATGATAAAAGCGCTAGTGTTTGATTTTGACGGAACCATCTTGGATACGGAATGGACATTATATCAATCATTTAAGGAAATTTATGATTCTTATGGTGTAATACTTCCTGTTGATCTATGGTCACAAGGGGTGGGGAGTGAGCTTGTATTTGACCCTTTTGCTCATTTAGAAGAGCTGATTCAAGCTCCGATTGACCGAGTTGCAACAGAAGATAAATGGCTGAATCGTCACAGAGAATTGTTGCAGACAACAGATTTGCGCCCAGGTGTACGGGATTATTTAGAAGCAGCGCGTAATCTAGGGTTAAAAATTGGTCTTGCCTCTAGCTCCCCACGCTCCTGGGTAGACCCTCATCTAAAGAAATATGGTATACGTGATTATTTTTCTTGTGTGTTAACCAAGGATGATGTGCTGCAAGTCAAACCTGACCCAGAGCTTTACACAAAAACGCTAGAGTGCCTTGGAGTAAGACCCTATGAAGCAATTGCTGTGGAGGATTCAGTCACTGGGGCGAAAGCTGCCAAAGCGGCTGGAATGTACTGTATGATTACACCGCATGAGCTATCTCGTAAGCATATTTTTGCAGAGTATGATGTGCGGCTGGAATCTCTTGCGGAGAGACAGTTGGAGCAGGTGTTAGAAGATTTTACATAACCCTCTTGTAAAGAATCGATTTTTCATATAAGCATGCGCTATTAAAATTCCATACAAAAACCCTTCTGATGCCCAGCCCTTTTTAAGACGGGACTAGCAGAAGGGTTTTGATTTGTTATCTACATCGGTGTTCATTCTGTTATTGACGTTTACCAAGGAAGACGACATCGTCATCATCTGAAATGGAATGTTCGCGAGGCTTGTTCTGAAAAGGCCCGTTTTTATGCGGCACGCTATTGGTAAAAACATGAGGGCTATTGCCATTTTTCAGTCCTTGGATAAACCGACTAGCTTTCCCTGCTATAACAAGTGCCACTACGGCAATCAATACAATTGGAATTAAAGCTAACATCGCTAAAATGAGTAAAAATTTCATCTTGGTCTCCCCTTTAAGTCGGTTAGTAATATATACGAAATAGGAGCAGGGAAGTTTCAGGCTTGTAAATATTTTTGAAAAGGTGTAAAGTCAATTTCTTTTTCTTTTAAATGGGCAATCAAAAATTTATGATCACGTTTTGGCGTTGCGATGATATATCCGCGAATGATTAGCTCTGTTGTCATATGCTCAGCTTTTTCATCTAGTGCCAACTGTCCAATTTTAGCAGCAATGGTACGTCTTGCAACGGGACGGAACAATTCAGGCACAGGGCTTACCAGTTCGTTTAATAGCTGAAGGCTATCGTCATCCCACATATGACTAGTCTGATCAATAAAGTGATCTTGCCAATCTAATTCCGATTTACCATCTTGCTTAGGCATTGATTTTAGAAATTTTCGGAACATAAAATAGCCACCAATGGCAAACAGACCAACTAGCACAATAGTCCAACCGACAATAAACCAGGAAAACAATCCGTTCACAAGCTACACCTCGTTATCGTTATGCTTCTTACTATCCGTAATTTAACTATCGATCTAATATTTTCATTGTACAACAAATATTTCGTTTTTTTAAGAGGAGGAATAGGCCGAAGCTACCCAACTCACACCAATTACCTATACTGAATTGCCTAATCAAGGATTTTCTCTTTCCAATTCTACACGAAATGAGTAAGATAGATAGTACAAATAGCTGTTGGAAAAGGGGGCTCGTGCCTATGTTTACACTTGGACAACGGGTAATTATCACAGCAGATTCCTTTGAACAATCGTTGCCTATTGGAGAACATGCCTATCTTATTGGCCGCGATCGCAACCCGGATTCGGCTTTTGACTGGTTGATTCGTGTCCCAAAATATGATCGGCATTTTCCTGTAACGGATAAAGATATTGCTTTAGAAGAGACCATTTGGGCGGAAGCAGCTGAGCGAGCGCAGCAAGAAGCTTTGCTTGACTTTGCCTTGGCTACAAAAAATGAAGCTTTGTTTCGAAAAGTGGTAGGTCTTGCTGACGAAGAGCCTGAACAAGGGGCGACAAAGGAATCACCTGAGGAATTTATTCGTAAGGTAAATATCAAAGCTTGGATATAGGTAACGATCAGAATGATTTCCCCGTAGGGCCTAATGAAAAGGAGGCTTGGGGAGATCATTTTGTATTTTATCTGCCTTCATTGCAGGAATTGCAGGGTGATAACAAGAAGTCTGTTAGAGAAGCGATCGATTTTTTAAAAACTAGGTGACGAAGCTTATATCGCCATGGAAAGAGAGGCCTTTTAGCCATGTCAGATTTTATCGAATTTCAAAATGAAGATGGACAGAGTATGCAGTTATCCCGTGAGGATTTTCAAAATACAATAATTCCGAAGTATATGGAGCTTTACTGGAATGATAATGAAAAATTACGAGAGTTCGCTATGGAGCTGGTGCGTCAGGAATTTCCTGAGCAGGCTTCTAAAGCAGCGGATCGCTTATTGGAATTATACGGTCCAATTGAACCAGCAATGATATTCCGTTCCATTGTACATATGCAATTAGGGGAATTTCCACAAGCTCAGAAGCTATTGCACGAAACGATTGATCAATACCCAGAATCGGCTACCGCCCATCTTAATCTAGCTCGCCTGTATGCTCATGGAGGAGAGGAGCATACAGCAGGCTTACTGTTGCAAAAGTCATTGCTTATTGATCCAAACCAAGACAATGCATTAGAATGGCTGACCACTTCCTTTATGGAAGCAGGTAAGAAAGAGGAGCTATATCAATATTTAACCGAGCTTGGTAATCGCGAAGGTGCATGGCGCCCGCATTATGTGTTAGCCCTAGTCGCTTTAAAGGAAGGCGACCTGTTGACTGCTATGAATATGTTTAAAGAAACACTAGAGAAAGTAAACGGTCATGAAGAAATTGTTATGAACGTGACAGGGGAACTTGGACAAGCAGGGTACGTTTATCAGCTTATCCAGATTAGCGAGCAATATTGGAAGCCAAGCTTTGAACGACCATATGCAGGCTTTAACTATATCAATGCGCTGTTACAAACAGATGAGACAAAAAAAGCGATTGATGTCTTAAAAGAATTAGTAGAACATACGAGTGAAGAATTTAAGCCAGCGGTACAAGAATATGTGGACAGATTGCCACAGGAACTTCTGGAAGCACACCAAGCAGAAGAGAAAAATTCAGTAGCCACCAATGGAGAAACGAAGAAGTCTTGGTGGAAAATTTGGTAATTAGCAAAAGACACGTATAAAAAAGAGACAAGGCGCTATTTTCCTTTTAGGAAGATGGGGTCTTGTTTTTTTGTTTGTAACGGTGTTCGGAGTATAAACAGTTTATTGACGATATCCTCTAGTAACCAGAACAAAAAGATGATAAAATGCAATTAAATATTTGATAATGATTATCATTTTTAATGATGGGCATATCTTTCGTGAAATGAATCTACAAATGTAGAGATAAATGCTAACGAAAAGGCTACCTGTTATAACGAATACAGATATAAAACTGCACAATACCATCAGATCAATAAACGATCGAGGAGGAACATACTCATGACAGAATCAATGCAGACGTTGGCAACACTAATTACGTCCAGAAGAACTGTACGCCAAACCGAAAACACTCCCATTCCGCTGGAGACGATCTATAAAATTTTAGAGCAGGCAGCATATGCTCCTTTTCATAGCGAAGTAGAGCCTTGGGCAGTCAAAATTGCTTCAACTGAGCAAGAAAAAAAGTTTTTTTTCCAATGTGTCTTTAATAGCTACGAACGAATTGGGATTTTTGAATCTCATACGGATGAGAAAAAAGAAAAGGTGAGAGAGTCATATCGAGAATACTTTGAAAGTACACCGATTTCAATGCTGATAGCAACAGATGTATTTGATCATGAGAAAAAGGATTTTGAAGCAGTTGGGGCTACGTGTGCCTTTATTCAAAACATCCAATTGCTATGCTGGGAGCAGAACATTGGGGCTGTATGGCGGACCAATCCTTATATTTTTGACCCAGAATTTACAAAGGAAATCGGTTTTCGTTCCAACCAAAGAATTGTAGGTTCTCTTCATTTAGGCTATCCACAGCAGGTGCCTAAAGTTAAAGAACGCCGATCATTAGATCAATGGGTGTCGAGTATTCAAGTAGGAGCGAAATAAGAGGCCAGACGATCGCAATATCAACATTCCATGTACCACCAGCGTGTGGCGATGGAATGTTTTTTTGTAAAGTGAAGATAAAAAATATAAGTAGATTTGCATAAGCTTGTGATTTGAAATAGGGCAGGATATACTTAATTTGTTTCCTAGGAAACAAAAATACAAAAGAAAAGGAGAAGTGGATACATGATTACACAACAAATTGTCGGGAAACTGCAAAAGCTACTGCACCAACATGAAGAAAACCTGAAGCAAAGACGTACTGGCTTATTGAACTCGATTCGAGATTTAGACAGGCTGACAGGAGAGCTGACTTTATCTGAACTGCATGTAATCGCTTGTATAGGAAAACAGGGCCAAGTAAATGTAACAGCTATTTCACAAGAGATGGATATGACTCGTGGAGCGATTTCTAAGATTAGTACGAAGCTTTTGCAAAGAGGTTATTTAGTAAAAAAACAAAGAGCTGATAATCAAAAGGAGGTTCATTTTCAGTTAACACCGATGGGTGATGAAATTTATCGTTTACATGAGGAGCTACATGAACAGGCAGAGAGGAGAATCGAGAGGTTTTTACAAAAATACTCCAGCTCTGAACTTGCTTTTATTGATCGTTTGCTCAGCGATGCCATTGCTGAACATAAAAACAAGCAGGCAGAATAGGTAATCGTAAATTGGTTAGGAGGAAAGAGAGAATGAAGCCAAAAGTGATTTTGTATACCTTAGCCATCAGCGCGTTAGTAGGATCGCTGTCTCAAAACATCTACACGCCGATCTTACAGCAAATGCAGGAGCAATTACATACATCACCGTACTTAATCAATCTAAGTATTTCTGTGTTCACCATCGCTCTAGCTGTCATGCAAATCGTGTATGGACCCTTTATTGATAGTGTCGGACGCAGGGCTGTGTTGCTACCTAGTCTGCTTCTCTATGTGATAGCTTCTGTGGGATGCGCCTTTGCCGAAAGCATTTTTGGGTTTTTATTCTATCGTGTATTACAAGGAATCGGAGTAGCCGCAATTCCTGTGATAGCAGCTACGGTTATTGGAGATATATTTGAAGGATCGCATAGAGCTCAGGCTATGAGCAGCTATCAGATGCTTCTGTCCCTAGCATCGGTAATCGGGCCATTATTAGGCGGGTTTATTGGAGGACAGAGTGGATTTACGGGTATTTTCTCCTTTTTAGGTGTAACGGGTCTCGTTATGTTTCTTGCTAGCTTAGTCTTTGTACCAGAAACGAAACCAACAAAGGGAATCGTACGAACATTTCAACTACAGGCTTATGGAAAAGTACTTGTTCACCCGATTGGGCGGCTCGTACTGTTGCTTGGCTTTGCTCAGTTCTATTTGTTTTACAGTGTATTGGTGTTTTTACCACATGTGCTCCAGAACACATATGGGTTATCTGCCCAGCAAACAGGGCTTGCTTTTTTACCATTGTCCCTTTGCTTGATGGCAGGGAGCTTTGTAAGTGGAAGATTGAAAAAGAAACAGCAGAAAAGAAGTGAACAAAAATTGGTGTTCACTTGCTTTTTACATCTGATAGCGGTCGTCATTTTTACACTGACCGCAAATATTTCTATAGGATGGCTCTTGTTTAGCTTATCTTTATACGGTTTTAGTGGCGGTTATGCCATGCCAATCCAAAGTACGTTACTAACGGAGCTCTTTGTAGCAGAGCGAGCAACAGCGATTGGCTTCTACAATTTTATTCGTTATGTCGGCATGGCGGCAGGACCGATTATCGGTAGCTTCTTGTATCAAGGGGGACAATTTGTTTTGACATTTGGAGTAGGAGCTACAGGATTTGCAATTGTCATTTTATTTGCAAGGAACATGATTAGAATACGTGAAAAACAGCTTTTGCAATAGCTGGTGCCGTTTAAAAGCTTTCTTACGTCAAAACAACATTATTACTTAGGAAAGGTCATCCAAGGGACGTGGGTGACTTTTTTTGTTATCCAACAGACTACGAGATAAACGTAACGCCATAGTAGAGCGTTATGTCTGAGTGTAAAAAATAGTGTAATGATTTTGATTGTGCTGGATCAAATAAACGAAACAAATCAAGAGAGGATGATTTAGATGAAAAAACATACGCTTATAGCAGCAAGTATGTTGGCATTAATATTATCAGCCATATCCCCATTTTCACCCATGCTGGCTAATGGAGTCAAGGCAGCGGATGGCAAAACTCAGCAATCGTTAACTCTAGAGCAGGTAATTGCAGACATAAATAAAAAAACGCCGATCTCTAGCTATACGGAGGCAACATTTACGACACAGAATCGGCTTATAGAAAACAGTCCTAAAACGGCTACAACGAATTATAAATGGTGGGACAATACAATAAATAATCAGTTGCGAATGGAAACTACTAAGGATGGTAAGACGAGTTTTTATGTTAGTAAGGGAGGGAAGTCGACTAGTTATCAGGAAGAAAGTATGGAATGAAATAAACAAGAGGCCGAAAGAAGCCAGCGTTATATCCTCAAAGAAATACATGAAAACATACCCATCTAATAAAAAATGACTCTGACGTTCAATCAGGGTTATTTTTTTATGCCCTAGCACTTGTGAACGTTACAGTTAGAGATGCAAAAGTAAACGATTTGATGCATTTTGATCATTGTCGTATATTGACGAAATTTGTATAATAAGCGTACCTTTTCAAACTTGTTATCTTTCAATTCTATGGTAGAAAGAAGTAATGTTATCAATCTAACATTTGATTGAATAACCTGAAGATGAATAATAAATGATCAGAAAAAGCTCTTTCCAAAGCAAAAGAGCTTTTTAAGCCTTGTTCGCCATAATGAGCCAAATGAATCATGTAGAAAAAGATTCATAGAGTGGACAGGTTTGGTTAGGTTTGATTACTGAGGATTCTATATAACTGTAAAAGGGGAGATGATCTATGTTTTTTAAGTCAGTACAAGCTAACGAGCTTACTGCATTCGTAGAGGAAAGCCGGAAATTACGCAAAATGGTTGAAATGAATGACTTTTCCACTGAGTTTCAGTCGTCTACAGATAGCCCAGAAGCAAAGGAATTTGCTGAAAATCTGAATGCTATTCTACGAACGATGCAAAGCTTTAGAGAAAATGTAGCCGTTCGACTTGAATTAGTAACGGAAGCCATTGAAGTGGGCTTATGGGATATGAATGTGGTAGCAGGTGATCCTGTAAATCCTCAGAATACGTTTACCTGGACGAATGAATTCCGCAGAATGCTGGGCTATCGGGATGAAACAGATTTTCCTAACGTTCTTCATAGCTGGGCATCAAAACTGCATCCAGATGATCATGACCAGGTTCTAGAAGCTTTTGAAAAGCATCTATTGGATCACTCAGGAAAAACTCCTTATGATGTGGAGTATCGTTTATTATTAAAAAACGGTGAATATCGCTGGTTCCGAGCTACTGGGGCAACGGTCCGAGATGCTGATGGCGTTCCTTTACGGGTAGCAGGTGCCTTATTTGATATACATGATAAAAAAATGAAAGAACAAGAATTAGAATCCTTGGTAGAACGGTATGATCTTATCAATCGTGTTCTAGTGGAAGCTCCTTGGGATATGACCGTTGTTGAGGGCGATGTTATTAATCCAAATAATGAATTTTGGTGGTCACCTCAATTTCGAAGAGCTCTTGGATTTAAAGATGAAACAGATTTCCCAAATGTGATGAGTAGCTGGAGCAGCAGACTTCACCCAGAGGATGAAAAACGAACATTAGAAGCCTTTGCTAATCACTTGAATGATTATAGCGGGAAAACTCCATTTGATATTGATTATCGACTACGCTTAAAAAATGGTGAATATCGTTGGTATCATGCTAGCGGTGAAACGATTCGAAGTCGCACTGGTATTCCATTGCGAGTAGCTGGGACCATACGGGATGTTACCCTTGAAAAAAACAAAGAGCAGGTCGTACGTGAAATGACCTCTCAAATGAAGCATCTGTCAGACTCTATTAGCGATATGGTTAAAGGTGTCAATTCAATAACCAATCAAGCTCAGGAGCTTGCTGTTGCGCAGGATCAATCAACTGAAGCGGCCAATAAAGCAAAGGGTAGTGCAGATGAAACCAAAAATATTTCAAAGTTTATTAAAGAAATTGCTGAGCAGACGAATTTGCTAGGCTTAAATGCAGCCATCGAAGCAGCACGTGCAGGTGAGCAGGGGCGAGGTTTTGGAATTGTCGCAGATGAGGTAAGAAAGCTAGCTGTACATAGCGCAAATGCTACTGTAAACATTGAAAGCAGTTTGAATGAAATGAAGGAACTCATTGAAACCATTCTATTGCATATTGGAAAAATGAATACTCTTACACAGACTCAGGCGGCCTTGACAGAGCAAGTAAACTCATCAATGGATGAGATTAATAAAATGTCACAGTCCCTAGTAGATTTTACTAAAACATTATAAGCTACTTATATCGCACTATGGAGCTTACTAGAATCTATACCAGCAAGCAGCCGGGCATCCAGTAACATGGTTGTGTCCCGGTTGCTTATTTCTATGCAGGTAGGATGTACGATGAACAAAGTTTTTTAATTCCGTTGCTTTAGGTATTCCTCAAGTTGAATAGATATGTACATCAACACTCCCACAAGTGCCCCAACCATCGCACCATCCAAGAAAAAGCCGATAGCTCCCCCAACTAAAGCAAACGTCATTACCTTTGTACCCATCATAGTAGTATCTCCTTTTTTACTAGAGTTGAAGTTTCTATTATATCAATATTTACAACAATTTTTATATACAAAAAAATCGGCTTTTCATCGGATGAGGTGGGCTTTCTTTTACAGTGTTCATGTCATATTCTACGCCACATCTATTTCCTCTTTAGCAGAACTCAATATCTTTATTTTTATCAAGATTAAGAAGAAAGCAAGCAAGGCGAATGTAATTCCGCTCCAAATGAGCTGATGTATTCCCAGTTGAGAGATAAACCAGCCACCAATAGAAGTTCCCAACGTAATTCCAAGATTGGAGAATGAGACAAATAAACTGTTGCCGAATTCAGGAGATTCTTTTGCCTCAGTCATGAGCCATGTTTGGCTGACGATTAGCCCTCCAGAATGTATGATTCCCCAAATGAATACGATAGCCGCCATTGGAATGAAATAAGAACCAAAATAGTAGGCAAGTACGTAAATTGCTATATAGAGAAGAGGAAACGATATCACTGTCTTCGTCATGTTTTTTTGTAATGAAGACCCGAATAAAAAATTGCCAAAAATCATAATTAGGCCAAACACCATCAACATGAAACTAATCCATGAGCCGTTCATGTGTGTTACCTGCCCCAGATATTCAGCAAAATAGCTATATACAGTAAACATAGCTGCAAAGATGCATATGACTGTGGCGATATTTAACCATAGTCCAGGTTTACGTAATATGCTAACCTGCTTTCCATAAGACATCTTTTCTTTAACAGGCATGGAGGGGAGCCAAAATAAAATTCCTGCAAAAGCAATCGCGCTTACAATAGCCCCAAACAGAAAAGCGGCCTCTAACGATAACTGCTCGGCGAGAAAAGAGGTTAAAGGTATACCAAAAGCAAATCCGACAGTTATTCCAGCAAACACCTTTGTGATCGCATGCCCGCTTTTTTCTAAAGGGACAAGTTTGGCTGCGGTTACGAGAGCCACTGAAAAAAAGATGGGATGAAAAATAGCAGGCAGAATACGGAAAGCCAGCATCATCTCGAAACTAGTTGTATAAGCGTAAACAATATTTGAAATCATGAACATAAGGACTGCAGTTAACAGAATTACTTTTCGATTGATGCCAGAAGCAAGCAATGTCAGAAATGGACCTGAAATAGCAACGACTAAAGCAAATATACTTACAAGTACTCCAGCTTGTGAAGTAGTTATGTTAAATCTTTGTGTGATCTGAGGGAGAACACCTACAATACCCATTTCAGTGGTAATAATACCAAATACACCTAAAGCCAGCATCATGATAAGAAGAGGGTTAAGCTTTTTCATGTAAATAAATCTCCATTCTTATTCGTATAGGTAATTTTACATACATAAATCTATATATCTATATATATAGATGTTAAAAACAAAAAAAGAGAAGCCTCCTTTCCTTCTATAGTTCTTTTTGGACGTATTCGGAAAATTCCTGAATGGTCTTTTCGTTTCGTCGATAATAGGTCCATTTCCCGATCCGTTCTGATTCCAACAACCCAGCTTTTTGCATGGTTAACAAGTAACTAGAAATGACTGATTGGGCTAAACCAGATTTTGTTTGGATATCGCCCACACATACACCAATTTGAAAACTCAGCCCTTGTTGAAAATAAGGTCTTTCATCAAAGAATTCCCCTGGATTTTTTAACCATAGTAAGATTTGTCGACGAGTCTCGTTAGTCAGTGCTTTATAAATCAATGAAGGTTCCATAGAGATTATTATATCTATTTTTATAGATTTGTAAATATAAGAGGTGTGCATTGTAATTTTTTTAAGATGGCTGAAAGGAAAAAGCCGCCCCGAATTGGAACGACCTTTTGGCATTGCTATCTATTTAAACTGGCTGGTAAGCCTCTTCTCTAGGTAGCTGACACCTTGGTACATCAAAGCGGCGACGAGAGCAATGACGAAGAGAGATACCATGACCAGGGAAAAATTAAATACCTGAAAGCCGTAAATAATGAGATAGCCTAAGCCTTTTTGAGCAACTAAAAATTCTCCAACAACAACACCTATCCAAGAAAGTCCGACATTTACCTTTAAGGATGAAATAATTGTTGGCATTGTGGCAGGAAATATCACCTTGGCAAACATCTGACTTTTGCTTGCACCAAAGGTCTGCATGACTTTCAGATAGTTAGGATTAACCTCACGGAAGCCGGAATAGATCGTTATGGCGGTAATGATAATCGAAACAGAAAGGGTCGTGGCAATTATGGAGATGACTCCGGGACCTAAACCTACAATGAACAGAGGACCCAATGCTACTTTAGGCATGCTATTTGCGATAATGAAATAGGGCTCCAGCACGCGCGATAAAAATGGGGACCACCAAATCATAATAGCCAGTAAGGTACCAAGGAGAGTTCCGAGTAAGAAGCCAATGATCGTTTCAAGGACGGTTACGCTGGTATGCATCAACAAGCTCATATCAGTCATCTTTTCGATAAACAAGCTCCAGACTCGGCTAGGTGAGCTAAACAATAGGACATCAATCCATTTGAAGAAAGCAGCCAATTCCCATGTGCCTAAAAAAACAAATAAGATGAGAAGCTGGGTGAGAAAAACCAACCATTTTGTACGTGTGACGCCGTGTTTATACTGCTGATGAATGCGATCAATGTTAATCTGCTCCATCAGAACTTCCCTCCATCTCTCTCCACACGTGGTTATACAGATCGGAGAAGCCAGTCAATTGTCGAGCTTGGAACGGCAACGCCTGACGGATTAACTCTGGTATCTTCATTTCTGAACGAATGCGTCCCGGATTTCGATCTAATATGTAGATTCGGTCTCCCATAGCTACAGCTTCTTGTAAATCATGGGTGACTAAAATAGCAGTTTTTTTGTGGCGACGCAAGGTTTCGATAATAAGGTCTTCCAGCTTAAGCTTCGTCTGATGATCCAGAGCGGAGAAGGGTTCATCGAGAAGCAGGATTTCCGGTTGACAGGCAAGAGTTCGGACCAAGGCTACACGCTGTTTCATTCCGCCAGATAATTGCTGTGGAGAAGCTTTGCGAAAATGAATCAGCTCCATTTCTTCCAGTAAATGCAATGCGTATTCTTCATTTGCTCTGCTGCGGATTCCCTGCACTTCTAATCCGAGAAACACATTCTCTTCTATGGTGCGCCAGTTAAATAAATAATCCTGCTGAAGCATATAGCCAACCTTACGAGTCGTTCCTCCTGTCAGCTGACTTTTGTCTACGTATATTTGACCTGCTGTAGGCTTTTCGAGTCCTGCTATGAGTGAAAGCAAGGTGGTTTTTCCGCAACCGCTAGGGCCTACTAAACAGACGAACTCACCTTCCTCCACATGCAAGGAAATGTTGTTTACTGCCATAAATGCGTTGCGTGGTGTTACGTATAGATGTGTGACATCGTTTAGCTCAATTTTTGCCTGAGGAGAAGGGGGCATAGGCTATTTACCTCCTAACGCCTTATTGGCAAATGTTTCATTCACTAGTTTTTCATAGGGTATTGACTGTTTCAGCTCTCCAGCAGTCTTCATAATTTCTAGCAATAATCCCCAGTCAGCTTTTTTTAATAAGGGAGTAGCTGAATAGGAACCCTGTTCCTGATAACGCTGAATAGAACGAGTGAGAATATCTGCTTTTACATCGGAAAAATAGGGAGTAATCACTTTTGCCACTTCCTCGGCAGAATGAGAGTTTACCCATTGCTGCCCTTTATATATGGCGTTAGTGAATTTCTGAATATTCTTCTTGTTATTCTGGATATAGCTTTGTTTGGTCATATAGCTGGTATAAGGAACATTACCACTTTCCTTACCAAAGGAGGCTACTACATGACCAATGCCTTCTTGTTCGAATTGAGATGCTGTTGGTTCAAAGAGTTGTACAAAATCTCCAGTACCCGAAGCGAAGGCGGAAGGGATATTTTTAAATTCAATGTTTTGAAGAACGGTAGCATCCGTTTGGGGATCAATTTTGTTTTTTTTAAGGACAAACTCGCCGACCATTTGAGGCATTCCGCCCTTTCGTTGACCGAGGAATACCTTGCCTTTTACCTGATCCCACGAAAAGTGCTTTGATTTGGACCGGGCGACTAAAAATGTGCCGTCAGTTTGGGTAAGCTGGGGGAAATTACACATAT